>NZ_JBHWVJ010000094.1:0-28084 GCF_042736725.1 Streptomyces sp. NPDC060028
CGGCGGAGGCGGCGGCGCGGGCCGCGTCGGCGGCCTGCTTCGCCTTCACCGCGGCCCGGTTGGCGTCGTTCTTGGCCTGCCGGGTCTCTTCCGCGGCCTTCAGCGCGGCGGTCTTCGCGAGCTCGGAAGCCGCGATCGCCTTCGCGGAGGCCTCGACGGCCGCCTTCGTGGCGTCCTCGGCCTGCCGGCCCGCCAGCTTCGCGTCCTCGGTGAGCTGAGCGATCGTCGCGTACTCTTGGTCCCGGTTGCGCGCGGTGAACTGCCCGATCTCCAGGAACTCGGCGATGTCGTCCGCCGTCCCGCGCAGCGCGACCTTCGCCGCCGCCTTCACGTTCGGGCCGCCGGTCGTCGCCAGCTTCGAGACCGCGACCTCGTTGTCCGTCTCGCGCGCCTCGTACTGGCCCGAAGCCAGGAACGTCGCCCGGTCCTCGGCGGTGCCCTTGAGCGCCGCCTGGCCCGCGTCCTTCACACCGACGCCGCCGAAGTTGACGACCCGGGAGACCTCGACCTGGCGGTCCTCGTCCAGCGGCGTCTGCCAGCCCTTGTCGAGGAAGGTGTCCAGCTGCGCCGGCGTGCCCTTCAGGGCCTGCTTGGCCGCCGCTCGGACGGCGGGGCCGCCCGCGTTGAACAGTCGGCTGGCCGCGACGTAGTCGTCGTCGTACCTGATGGCCGTGTTGGCGTCGAGGAACTTCTGGACGTCCTCGTCGGAGCCCAGGAGCGCCTGCTCGGCCGCTTCCCGGATCCCGGCACCACCGTTGATCCAGTAGTCGAGCGCCAGGGCCCGGCCCTCGGCCCGCGCCAGCGTCGCGCGCTGCTCCAGGGCCGTCGCCGGAGCGGCCGTCAGCAGCCCGGCCACCAGTGCCGCGGGCAGGAGCGCGCCTACCGCGCAGCGCAGCCGCGCCGTGCCGCGGGGGCGGGTGCCGGGGGGTATCGCCCCGGTCGTTGATGTACGCCGTCTCATCCGGCAGGACCTCACTTGCTAGAGAAGGCAACCACGCCTGCGCACATGCAAGGGTTTGCCGCCTGTGAGGACCGTCGTGAGCGAGGCACGGATCCCGTGGCGGTATGCCCCGGCCGCAACGGACCGTAAGTCCCTGTCCGGGTCATTCATAACGGAGGGCACCCAAGCATCAAGACTCATCACGTGGTTGGGATGAAGATGATCTTACATACCCCTTTACGTCTGCGACGGAGGCGCGGGCACCCCGGAGCGTGCGAGACGGCGACGTCCTCCTGACGACCTCGTGCATGGTCGGCGGCAGCCCGTTGGAAGGCGTGGTTCGGCTTGGTGTTCGCCTTGACTGACCGGGCTGGCGCATGGCGGCCTGCTGGTGTGAACGGAGGCCGGTGACGGCTTGGTTGGTGTCACTCATGTGTTCACGTCGACCGCCTCGCGCACGGCGGTGAAGTACTGCCCCGCCTCCGGCGGAGGGCGCTTGGCAACCGCGCAACTCGACAACACGCGGTCCCGGATTCGACGGGGCGGCGCATGGGGGTGCCGTGGGACACCAGGGAGCCGAACTGGGTGTCGCCCGTGTCGGCTTGGGCGTCGAAGTGGATCACGGATACCTCGCCGAAGCCGAGGTGTCGGGCGACGCCGGTGTGGTCCGGCCAGGCAATGGTGTGATCGGGGGCCGGTCTCCTTGTCGGCGCGGGGCGTGTCCGTCACCGTCTCGGTCCTGCTGTGGCGTACAGCACGGTGCCGCTCGCCAGCAGGGCCCACCCGGTCGCGGCGGACGCCGTCGTGGCGGGGGAAATGATCATCCAGCTGCCCACCTCTCCCGCGAGGCCGGGCGGAGGCGGGACGAGGAGGGTGAACGCGAGCCAGCCGGTCGGCAGGGTCCATGCGAACGGTGCCCCGCACAGCACCGCTCCGAGCGCGGCCAGGCCGACCAGGCCCGCGCTGTCCCGGATGACGAGCGCAGCCGGGGCGAGCGTCGGCCCCGCTGCCTGGACCGCCAGCAGCGCCGCCGCGGCGACCGCGCCGATCAGCAGCACGTGCGCCGCCCGCCGGGGCATCCACCGGATCGCGGCCGTCCGGTCCAGCGCGGCATCCTGCCCGCCGAGCCCGGCGGAAGCGGCCGCCACGTTCATGGTGAGGACCAGGACCGCGATCCCCAGGTCCGCCGGGCCCTTGCCGCTGCCCTGGTTGAGGGCCCACAGCGCCAGCGCGCCGAGCGTGACCGCGGCGGCCGAAGTGGGCACCTGCCGTGAACGCGCGTACAGCGTCAGCCATCTCATGGGGATGTCTCCCCCGTCAGCGCCGCGAGCTCGTTCTTGCAGGAGAGCGCGGCGGCATGCGCCTGGGCGATCCGCGAGCGCTGCTCGGCCGGCGGCAGGGCCGTCAGCTTCTCCCAGGCGACTTTGGCGTTCGCCCATGCACGCTGCGCGTACTCGTCGGCGTCCGGCTTCTGCAGCGGTTCGAGCTGGTGATCGCCGAGGGCCCAGCTCGCGGCGATGCTCTGTGCGGGGATGTCGACCAGCCCCCAGCCCTCCCGAACGGTGCGCGGTTCGCAGTTCGGTGTCAGGCCCTGGGCGACCAGGAGGCGGGTCATTTCCGCCCCCGTCGCATGTGCGATCAGCGGGTCGTCGAAGTCGATCAGCACCACGTCGCCGGAGAGTTGGCGCTCGGCGCCGAGCGCGCGCAGCGCGGTCTCCTCGCGCACCGAGTTCGGCGCCTGGTCGCCCAAGGCGTCGTGCAGCACGCGCAGCGCCTCCTTGCCGCGCGGCGCGAGCTCGGGCAGGCGTGAGCGGTTCGCCTGCGTCACGCACACCGGGCCGTCGCAGACCAGGGTGGCGGCGGCCCTGTCGACGACGTAGGTGTCGCGCGCGGCGGCCGGGAGGATCAGCAGGGCCAGGACCGCGCCGGCCAGGACGGGGGCGACCGCGAGCAGCCGGGCCCGGCGGGTCGCGGCCACCAGCAGTGCGAAGCCGGTGGCGAGCAGGCCGATCAGCCAGAGCGTCTGGCCGAGGTTCACGGCACCGGACAGGGTCAGCAGCATCTCCCGCGGCATATCGGTCACGGGGGACAGTTGGGCAAGCCGGTTCGGCGCGATGCCCGACGGGAGTTCCCCGTCTGTGGTCTGCCGCAGCAGGACGGTCATCATCAGGAAGAGCAGCACCAGGAGCGGCGGGGTGAGCACAGAGGGCAGGGTCCGTGCGACACCCATGCCGAACACGGCCCCCGCGACCAGGGCCAGCGCCGCCACCAGCGAGATCGCCAGCCAACCGAGGGGCAGGTGGGTGGCGCTACCGAGCGCCACCTGGACCGCGCCCCACAGGACGAGCAGGCCGAAGGCCGCCGCCAACGAGATCACCGTCGCACCGGCCGGCAGCGCCGCCCGGCGCCAGGCCGGTCGCGGGGTGGTCGTCAGCAGTTCGGTCATCCGCGAGCGGGAGTCGCGCAGCCCGTGCAACGCCCCGAAGCCCACCGCGATCGGCCACCCGTAGGCCAGCATGCAACGGGTGGTCAGCGCCATCGACGTCCACTGGGCCGTCCACGCCGCGGTGCCGTACCACCACAGTCCGTTGATCAGATGGAGGAACGCCAGGCTGCCTCCCAGGATCACGAGGCCGGCCCACGGGGCGGCGGAGCGCTTCAGCTCGATCCTCAGCACGCGCCCGCTCACCAGGTACCGCCCTGCGACTCGTTGGTGCGGAGCAGCGCCGAGTAGCCGCGCTCCAGGGGGCTGTCGCCCGGGTAGTCGGTGCCGCCCGCCGCGGCCAGGTCCTGCGGCGTGCCCTGGAAGACGAGGCGGCCGTCGGCGAAGAGGACCACGTCGGAGCAGGCGGCCGCGACGTCCTCGACCAGGTGGGTGGAGACGACCACACAGGTGTCGCGGCCCAGTTCCTGCAGCAGCTCGCGGAAGCGCAGCCGCTGCGCCGGGTCCAGGCCGGCCGTCGGCTCGTCCAGCAGCAGCACCACGGGGTCGTTGACGATGGCCTGGGCGATGCCGGCGCGCCGCACCATGCCTCCGGACAGGGTCTTCATCCGATGGTCGGCGCGGTCCGCCAGGCCCACCCGCTCCACGGCCCGCTGGACGGCCGCGGGGACGTCCGCTTTGGGAACCTCCTTCAGCCAGGCCATGTACTCGACGAACTCACGGACCGTAAAACGCTTGTAGTAGCCGAACTCCTGCGGCAGGTAGCCGATCCGGCGGCGCAGCGCCCGGTGGTCGCCCATCCCGTTCACGGAGTCGCCGAGCAGCTCCAGTTCGCCCGCGGCGGGGCGCAGCACGGTGGCCAGTGCCCGGATCAGGGTGGTCTTTCCCGCTCCGTTGGGCCCCAACAGGCCGTGGGCGCCGGTGCCGAGCGAGAGGTCGAGCCCGTCGACCGCCATCTTCTTGCGTCCGGCCCGCACTTTCAGGCCGGTGGCCCGGATCTCCCAGGCGTATGTCTTCGGCGCGGTGGCAGCCGCGCTCGTGGTGGGTGTCATGCGGTGGTCCCTTTCGAGGGTCGAGCATGGTTTCACAGCGCTGAGTACGCGCGTCTGCGGGCGATCACGGCGCCGGTGCCGAGCACGAGGAGTGCTCCCCACACGGGCAGTTGGTCCGGCCGCAGGATGACGGGGACGCGGCCGGTGCCCCAGGCGGGTGCCGCGATGACGGCGCCCCACGCGACCACCAGCCCGGCGGCGGCGCGGGTCACGCCGACCACGCTGCCCAGCGCCAGGGCCGTGGAGGTGAAGGCCAGTGAGGGCAGCAACCACTGAGCGGCCGTCATGGCTCCGGTCAGCCAGCCCTCCACCAGGAGCGCGGGCAGCACCACGGCGAGTACCGAGATGGTGCGCCGGAGCAGCAGGGGCAGACCGGCCCGGGGCGTGGAGGCCGTCAGTTCGTGCGCCGGGTCCAGGCTGCGCGACCACGCTGCGGCGACAGCGCACAGCGGCAGCACGGGCGCGATCAGCAGCGCGGGCGAGGCGGCACCGGAGACCGCCGGCGCCCCGGCCGCCGCCAGCAGCAGCGCCAGCAAGGTCACGGTGACCGTCATGGCCAGCCACGGGACCATGACCGGGGTCGTCCAGGCCGACACCCACCGCGGGCGGTACCGCCGCGAGGGCGCCCTGACGGCCGCGTCCAACTGCGGTTCCAGACCGGCCCGGACGGTGTCGACGAGCGCGGCGATGCCGGGCGCCTCGGTGGCCACGGAGGCCGCCAGACGGCTCCGGCACAGCGCGCACGTCTCCAGGTGGGCCTCCAGCGCCCATACGGTGTCCGCGGCCATCGCCGCATCACCCCGTGCGTACTCGTCGATCAACCGCATCGACGCATGGTCAGTGCTCATGCCAGTGCCTCCCGCATCGCGATCCGGGCCCGGCGGGCGCGGGTTTTGACCGTGCCTTCGGGCAGTCTGAGCAGGACGGCGGTCTCCCGCACCGAAAGCCCGTCCAGCACCATGGCCTGCAACACCTGCCGTAGCTCCGGTGCCAGTTGCCGCAGGGCGTCGCCGACCTCGCCGCCGACGGTCGTGGCCAGTACCTCGTCCTCCGCCGCGGGCACCACCACCCGCTCGGCGGCGGCGACCGGCGGTTCGGCGTGGTGGGCACGGCGCCGGAACGCATCGACGAGGCGGCGCGCCGCGATCGTCCACACCCACCCGACGCCCGTCCCGCCGATCGCGCTCCCGGCGAAGGCGCCGGCCGCGCGCCACACCGCCAGATAGGTCTCCTGCATGACCTCGGCGACGATCTGCTCGTCCGCGCAGCGGCGGCGCAGCCGCACGGCCAGCCACGGCGAGGTGCGGCGGTACAACTCGTCGAACGCCCCGCGGTCACCTCTGGCCACCAGCCGGAGGAGGCGCTCCTCGTCCAGCTCATCCAGTGCTCTCCTGCGTGATCTCACACAAGCCAGACGGCCCGCTGCGGCGTACAGGTTCTGCGTCTGCCGTGATCTGCGTCACGGTGTCACGTGCGGAGGTTCGCGATCCCCCGAAGCCCGGTCGCCGGCTTCGGCCCCGCCCATAGGCCATCAGCTCGGGCGGCCCGGTCGTGAAGTGGCCCAGGGACAGCCCCCGTCAAGGGGGTTGGCGTCGCAGGTGTGCTCACGTAGCATCGAGCAAAACATGAGCCCTACTCACATTGAGGCCGCGTGTGATCACCTACCATTCCGAAGCCCGCCTGTGGCTGCTGAGCACGCCCGGCACCTCCTATGCCTTCCAACTGGACGCCGACGACGTCCCCCGGCACGTGCACTGGGGCCGGCCGCTGACCCTGGAGCAGGCCGTCGTGATCGCGGCCGACCTGCCCGCCGAGGACCCCGGCGGCGACGACCCCGGCGGCGAGGAGTACGTGGTCGAGGGCGGCCTGCGGTTCGGGGCGCCGTCGCTGACCGTCCGGTTCGACGACGGCGTGCGCGGCTTCGAGTGGCGGTTCGTCTCGCACAGGGCTGAGGGCGGCCTGCTCACGCTCTCCTTCACCGACCGCGTCCGCTCCCTGGGTCTCGACCTGCACTACCGGATCCGGGACGGCCACGACCAGATGGAACGCTGGGCGGTCCTCACCGCGGACGAGCCGGTGGACGTCCTGCGGTTCGACTCCGCCGCCTGGACGCTGCCCGCCCGCGACGACTACCGGGTCAGCCATGTGGTGGGAGAGTGGGGCAGGGAGTTCCAGCTCCAGCGCGACCGGGTGCCCATCGGGGAGACGGTGTTCACCAGCCGCCTCGGCATCACAGGGCAGCACGCCGGACCCTGGCTGATGCTCGACGCGCACGACGCCGCCGAGGAGCACGGCGAGGTCTGGAGCGCGGCCCTGGCCTGGAGCGGCAGCCGCCGGGTCACCCTGCGCCGCGACCCTTACGGCCGCGCCTCCTGGACCGGAGGCTTCGGTCACGAGGGCCTGGTCTGGAAACTGCTCCCCGGCGAGCGCCTGGAGACCCCCGTCTTCACCGGGCTGTACGCCCCCGACGGCTTCGGCGGCACCAGCCGCCGCTGGCACGCCTACGTCGAAGGCCAGGTGCTGCTCGCCCGTCCGGCCGAACGCCCCCTGATCTTCAACTCGTGGGAGGCGACCGAGTTCGGCATCAACGAGAAGCAGCAGACCGAGCTGGCCGAGCTGGCCGCGGGTCTCGGCGTCGAGATCTTCGTGGTGGACGACGCCTGGTTCGGCGCCCGCACCAGCGACATGGCCGGGCTCGGCGACTGGTGGCCCAACCCCGACCGCTTCCCGGACGGCCTGGGCCCGCTCGCCGACCACGTTCGCGCGCTGGGCATGGGCTTCGGCCTGTGGGTCGAGCCCGAGGCCGTCAACCCCGACAGCGACCTGTACCGTGCGCATCCTGACTGGATCCTCTGCCAGGACGGCCGTACGCGCACGCGGAGCCGTAACCAGCACGTGCTGAACTTCGCCCGCCGCGACGTCCGTGAATGGGCGGTCGAATGGCTGGTCAGGACCGTCACCGAGCTGGACGTCGCCTTCCTCAAATGGGACATGAACCGGTCCTTCAGCGAGGCGGGGCAGCCGGGGGCCGCCGACCCCGACCGGGTCTGGATCGAGCACACGCGCGGCGTCTACGAGGTGATGGACCGGCTGCGCGCCGCCCGTCCGGACCTGTACTTGGAGTCGTGCGCGGGCGGCGGCGGGCGGGCCGACCTGGGCGTGCTGGCCCGCGCCGACCAGGTCTGGACCTCCGACAACACCGACGCCGCCGAACGCGTCGCGATCCAGCACGGCCACTGCCAGCTGCTGCCTGCCAGGACCATGGGCGCCTGGGTCACCGACAGCCCGAACAGCTTCACCGCCCGCCCGGCCTCGGTCCGGTACCGCTTCCACGTCTCGATGGCCGGGGCGATGGGCATCGGCGGCGACCTGCGGAAATGGAGCGAGGATGAGCTGGCCTGGGCCCGGGCGCTGGTCGAACAGTACAAGCGGATCCGGCCGGTGGTGCACGGTGGCGTCCTGTATCGCCTCGGGCATGACGCCGTGCAGTACCTCACCGGGGACGAGGTCGTCGTCTTCCAGTTCCAGCCGTCCGGGCTGAACCGCACCGTCGCCCGCACCCGGCTGAAGGGCCTCGACCCCGGCGCCCGCTACCGGGACGAGGACACCGGCGCCGTCCACGAGGGCGCCGTCCTGCTCAGCCACGGCCTCCCGCCGCTGCTGGCCTTCGACTGCACGAGCGAGCTCGTCCACCTCAAGAGAGTGCCCCGATGAGCCTCGCCCCCGCACGGCCCGAGGCTCTCGCCGAGCCGACCCGCAAGGTCAGACCCGGCTGGATAGCCCTGTACGTGCTGGCCAACACCGGCATGTTCATCCCGATGCAGGTGCCGACCACGTTCCTGATGCCCGAGCAGATCGCCCAGATCGACCCGGCGGGCAAGGTCGGCAGTTACGCCTGGGTCAGCATGATGGGCGCGATCTCGGGAATCGTCATCGCGCCGCTGGCCGGCGCGCTCTGCGACCGCACCACCGGCCGTTTCGGCCGCCGCCGGCCGTGGATGATCGCGGGCTCGCTGGTCTGCACGGCAGCGCTGGTCTATACCGGCATCCAGACGACGGTCGCCGGGATCGCGCTCGGCTCTCTGGTGCTGTCCGCCGCCTTCATGATCATCGGCGCCGGGCTCGCCCCGGTGGTACCCGACCGGGTCCCCGTCGCGCAACGCGGTGTGGTGCTGGGCTGGGCCACGGTCCCGCAGGCCGGCGGCATGATCGCGGGCGGGCTGCTGCTCGGGCTGGTCGCGGGCTTCTCCGCGCAGTACGTGCTGATGGCCGCGTTCCCGCTGCTGATCGTGCTGTTCGCGGTCGTCATGAAGGACCCGCCGCTTCCCCCCGACCACCGCGAGCCGTTCTCGCTGCGCGCCTTCCTGGACGGCTACCGGATCAGCCCGCGCCAACACCCCGACTTCGTCTGGGCGTTGAGCTCCCGGTTCGTCATGGGGCTGGGCTACGGCCTGGGCACGCTCTACCTGCCGTACTTCCTGGACGACGTCCTGCACTACGAGCAGCTGTTCCCCGGCCAGTCCACCGAGGACGGCCTGCTCATCGTGGTCGGCGTCAACTGCCTGGCCACGATCTCGACGGTCGTCCTGAGCGGCTGGCTCTCCGACAAGCTGGGCAAGCGCCGCATGCTCGTCTTCCTCGGCGGGGTCACGATGGCCGTCGCCGCGATCCCGCTCGCCCTGTCGCCCACCTGGACCATGACGCTGGTCGCGGCCGTCATCCTGGGCCTGGGCTACGGCGTGTACTTGGCCGTCGACACCGCCCTGGTCACCGAGGTGCTCCCTGCCTCGGCGGACCGCGGCAAGGACATGGCCCTGGCCAACCTGATGGCTTCGCTGCCTTACGTTCTGGTACCGCCGATCGCCTCGGTCGCGCTCGGGGATCTGGGGGGCTACCGCTCGTTGTTCCTCTGCTCTGCGGCCATGTCCGTGCTGGGCGCGGTACTGGTCTGGAAGGTCAGGAGCGTCCGCTAGCGCGCTGCCCGACCTGTCGCCAGTCATTGGATTCGATCGTTCAGGTAGCTGTTGAGGACTCGTTTGCACTCGGCGATCAGCTGGGGGTCGCCCTGCGGATCGGTACGGAAGGCAAGTCTCAGCACGCCGTCCGCGCATTCCAGGGCCACCCGGATGGCGATCTCCAGTTCGGCGTCGTCCTGAACGCCGGACAGGGACGCGGTCAGCGAGCGCAGCCGCCCGGCCACCGCCGTGTTGTTGTCCAGGGCCGGATCGAGGGTATGGTCCCGGCCCACTGCGCCAAAGTCGACCACGCCGAAACCGGTGATCGTCCGGCGCATCGCGACGTACTCCTCGACGGCCACCTCGACGACGCCCGAGATGTCCTCTGGCTTCTCACGCTCCAGCCGGACCGCGACCCGCTCCAGGAAGGCCTCCAGGTTCCGGGCGGCGAGCGCGCCGATCAGCCCCTCCTGGTCGGAGAAGAACTGGTAGAGGGTGCCGATGGGCACCTCGGCCCTGCGGGCCACTTCCTTGGTCGTCAGCGCGGCGTAGCCGACCTCGTCCAGGAGTTCGGCGCAGGCGTCGAGCAGCCGTTTGAAACGTTCGGCGCTGCGCTTCTGGACGGGCCGGCGGCGCGTCCCCGAGGTGCGGTCTTGATTCACGGTTCCATCATCCCACCCAGCCAACTAACATGAGTCAGACTCATATTTTGGGAGGTCGTAGTACATGAAGCTGGACCATCTGCCGGCGGACTTCGTCTGGGGCGCCTCGACGGCGTCCTACCAGATCGAGGGCGCCACCAAGGAGGACGGCCGCGGGCCGTCGATATGGGACACCTTCACCGCCCGCCCCGGTACGGTCCGCGACGGGCACACCGGTGACGTGGCCTGCGACCACTACCACCGGTACGAGGAGGATCTGGCGCTGATGGCCGAGGCGGGCCTCACCGGCTACCGCTTCTCCATCGCCTGGCCCAGGATCCAGCCGACCGGCAAGGGCGAGGTCAACCTCCAGGGCCTGGACTTCTACGACCGGCTGGTCGACGGCCTGCTCGCACGCGGCATCGAACCCGTCCCGACACTGTTCCACTGGGACCTCCCCCAGGGCCTTGAGGACGAAGGCGGCTGGCTGAGCCGCGACATCGCGTACCGCTTCGCCGAGTACACCGCCGTCATGGCCGACAGGCTGGGCGACCGCGTCCAGAAGTGGATCACGCTCAACGAGCCGTTCATCCACGCGGTCTGGGGCTACGGCCTCGGCATCCACGCGCCGGGCCGCACCCTGTTCCTGGACTGCCTGCCGGTCGTCCACCACCAGCTGCTCGGCCACGGCCTCGCACTGCGGGAGCTGCGGGCACGCGGCCTCCAGGTGATGATCGCGAACAACTGCACCCCGGTCTGGGCCGCCTCGGACGCCCCCGCCGACCGCGCCGCAGCGCAGGCCTATGACAACCTCCACAACCGCCTGTTCAACGACCCGATCCTTACGGGCGCCTACCCCGACCTGTCGGCCTACGGCGTGGACGCCACCCTCGGCGGCTCCGTCCAGGACGGCGATCTCGAACTGATCTCGGCCCCGTTGGACGCGCTCGGCATCAACTACTACAACCCGACCCGCATCCAGGCTCCGACGTCCGAGGGCCTGCCGTTCGAAGAGGCCCCCATCGAGGGCTACCGCCGCACCGCCTTCGGCTGGCCCGTCGTCCCTGACGGGCTACGGGAGCTGCTCGTCAGCCTCAAGGAGCGCTACCCGGGCCTCCCGCCGGTCTACATCACGGAGAACGGTTGTTCGGTCGAGGACGTCGTCACTGCGGACGGCACCGTCCCCGACCTCGACCGCATCGACTACCTGGACACCCACCTCCAGGCCGTCGACGCCGCCGTGGCGCAAGGCGTGGACGTCCGCGGCTACTTCACCTGGACCCTGATGGACAACTTCGAATGGGCCGAGGGCTTCCATCAGCGCTTCGGCCTCGTCCACGTCGACCACGACACCCAGGTCCGCACCCCGAAGGCGTCCTTCGCCTGGTACCGCGACCTCATCCGCGCTCAGCGCGGCTGAGCCGCCCGCCGAGCTCGGGCGAATACCGTACGAGCTCCCGGCCGCTGGACACCTGATGCCAGCACGAGGTTCCGCCCTGGACAGCCCCCGGTCCGGGGCGGAGCCTTCGTCCCGCCCGCACCAGTGAAAGGACGGCCTCGGCGGCACCGCGCCGGCCCCCCTCTTATGAACGACGTCCGAGCGAAGATCACCGACGAGCAGCGCCGCGCCCGCCTCACCATCGCCCACCTCCTGACACCCGCCCTCCGCGCGGACACCCCCGAGCACGTCGCCGCGGCACTGCTCGCCCTGCACGCCACGGACCCCGCCACCGTCTACCTGTCGGTGGCCGCCCGCATGACCGACCCGGCCCCGGCGCAGTTGGAGCGGGCCCTGTACGAGGAGCGGAGTCTGGTGCGGATGCTCTGCATGCGCCGCACCATGTTCGTCGTCCCCCACGATCTCGCACCCGTCGTCGACGCCTCCACCGCCCGGAGCGTGGCGGCCCGCGAACGGAAGAGCCTCCTCAAGGTCCTGGGCGATCAGCACGGTCACCGCGAAGCCTGGCTGACCGCCACCGAGAACGCCGTGCTCGCCGCCCTGGCCGGCCTCGGCGAGGCCACCGCCGCCCAGCTCGCCGACGCGGTACCCGCCTTGAAGACGCAGATCAGCGTCTCCCCGGGCAAGCCCTATGGGGCCACGCCCCGCATCACCAGCCGTGTGCTGGGCGTGATGGCTGCCGAGAGCCGGATCCGACGCGGCCGCCCGCTGGGCACCTGGGCCTCGTCCCAGTTCCGCTGGACCACGGCCGAACCCCACCCGGACCTTCCCGCCGACGAGGCAAGGGCCGAGCTCGCCACGCACTACCTACGGGCTTTCGGTCCGGCCACCACCGACGACGTCAAGTGGTGGACCGGCTGGACCCTCACCGACACCCGCAAAGCCATCGCCCGCACCGGCGCCGTCGAGGTCGACCTCTCCCCCGGCCCCGGCCACGCCCTGCCCGACCACCTGGACCCGCCCACGGCGACCGAACCCGCGGCCGCCCTGCTTCCCGCGCTCGACCCCACCCCCATGGGCTGGCGGCACCGTGACTGGTACCTCGACCCCGCCCTCGTGCCCGAACTCTTCGACGCCTACGGCAACATCGGCCCCACCCTCTGGTGGAACGGCCGCATCATCGGCGGCTGGACCCAACGCCCCGACGGCGAGATCGCGACCCACGTCCTCACGCCCGCCGGACGCACCCGCGAAGCCCGAACGGCCGCCGCTGCCGAGGCCGCACGGATGGCCGCCTTCCTCGGCGACGTCCGGATCCGCCCCAGCATGCGCACCCCCCTCGAACGCCGCCTCTCCACCAGCTAGTGCTGTGGCCGGGCCCGACCCCGTCTGGCCCGGAGCCACTCCCCCGACAACGTGGGCAACGCCGTGCGCGGGCACCGGCACCGGCCCCGGCTGGCCGAGGGCAGGGCTCCCGGGGCTATGGCATCAAACCGTCAGAGTGGCCGTGGCAAGGAGCCCCTGAAGGATCCGCTCACGCGGAAGGGAAAGATCGAAAAGGCGGCCCAGGATCCCCAGCAGTGTGCGCCGCATCTGCTCGTCGTCCTCTGCGCCTACATAGCCGTCCCGGCCGGCAACGGGAAGTCCGGCCTCCGCTATGGCCGCTGTCACTTCCGCCGCCAACGCCGGGTCCCCGTCGATACCGTCATATCCCCACGATCCGTCCAGGTGCAGATTGAACGAGCAGGCAAGACGCCCATCGCGGTGGTACTCGAAGAACGGCGGCACGGGCTTGCCATTGTCCTCCTCGAACATCACCTGGTAGACGTGCGCGCCGCCCGCCGAGACCGGACCCAGCTCGTCGAACTCGCCCCACCACGGGCCGTACATGACCGCGAACGACAGCCCGGCGTGCTCGCCGTACCGCAGGTGCACCTCTTCCTCGACATCGAAGAGGTCAGGGTTTCCGACCTCGTCAGCGGTGTGCTCACCAGGCGCCCGATGAACAACCGCGGGCACCGCCCAGGAGACCGCCGCCGCGAGCCGCTCGACCAACTCGTCCGGGGTCAGCCCTCGGGCCATCACCACGCTATATCCGCCGTAAGGAGTCCAGCGGGGCGCCGCGAGCCAGGCAATCCCGGCCCCGGATCGGTCGGGAGCAATGTCCTGCGTTCGATGAGTCACCCGGACAGGATCCAGGACACCACCGACAACCCGGCACAGCCGACCTGCCCTTCGTGGCCGCGAGGTAGGCGTGGGTGGATTCGTTACCGAACCACAACCCGAAGGCTCTTCCGATATTGATAGTTTCGTGATACTATGTCAGAAGTTGCCGGTACTGTCTGTGCACATGACGAACAGTGGACAGCCAAGCCGGACAGCTCTCATGGCGGCCGCAGCGCGAGCGGCGCATCTCCTTGTCGACGACAGCCCCTCGATCTTCGTCGACCCTCTGGCACAGACCTTCCTGGGGCAGAGTGCCGAGGAACTCCTCGGCTACCACCGGTCTTACGGTGGTCACCCCGTCCTGGCCGGTGCGCGAACGACGGCCGTTACCCGCAGCCGCTACACGGAGGACCGGCTGGCCGAGCTGGCCCGTGGCGGCGTGGAGCAGTACGTGATTCTCGGTGCGGGGCTGGACTCCTTCGCCTATCGGTCGGAACTTGCCGCCAGTGTCAAAGTGTTCGAGGTTGACCTGCCCGCGACCCAGGAGTGGAAGCGGGAGCTGCTGGTTGCGACGGGGACGAAGGTGCCCTCGTCTGCGACCTTCGTCCCGTTCGACTTCGAGCAGGAGTCCGCACACTCGCTGGCCGGCCACCTCGTGAGGGCCGGCTTCGACCCGGACCGGCCCGCCCTGGTCAGCTGGCTCGGGGTGACGATGTACCTCACTCGGGAGGCGGTCGGGCAGACACTGGCCGTCATCAGCGGCTTCCCGCCCGGCACCGAACTCATCGTGGAGCACCTCCTGCCGGCTGAACTGCGTGATGAGGCGGGGCAGTCGTACGCCGAGGCAGTCATGGCGGCGGCAGCCGAGCAGGGCGAGCCATGGCGGACGTTCCTGAGCGTCGAGCAGATGGATGCCCTCCTGCGCGAGCACCGGCTGAATCCGGTCGCGTACGTCCAGCAGCGCGAGGTCATGGACCCGGCAGGGTGGGAACGCACCGACGCACTCCGCCCGTTCAACCTGTCCGTCCTCGCCCGCGCGAGCGTCCCCGCCTACTAGCGTCAATCTCAAGACGCGGCATGTGTGCGTACAACCGTCTCCCCATGGCATGGGTCTTGTGTGTGCATGGGCCATCAACCTGTGGCCCGCTCCTTGTGGGGGGACCTCTTTGGAACACGGACAAGCCATTGACGAAGAGCGGGAAGGGAAGGAGCCAGCAGGTTCCGGTTCCGGTTCCGGTTCCGGGTCCGCACCCGATATTTCGGCCGTATCCCCGAGCGACCAGGCCGACATCACGGTGCGCCGCCACCGCGCCCGGACGCCCGCCCTCATCACAGGCGCGGTCCTCCTCGGGGCCCTGGCAGGCGTGGTCGCGGGCTGCGTGATCCAGTACGGCCACAAACCGACACCCCTGCCGCCACTGGCCCAGCAGAAGTTGCCGGACCCGAAGCCGCTCGCCCCGGACGACAGCACATCGGTGCGCTCGATCAACGCCAACCGGTGGCACAAGTCGGATGACGACCTGGTCAAGATGCTCATGGAGCCTCCGGGCGAGACGAACATCGTGTTCTGCGGGTACGAGTCTCCCGACACCTTCGCGGCGGACTTCTACGCCAAGTCCGACTCCGGACTCGACAGCCTGGTCCGGTCCGGAATCCGGCGGATCGCGACCCTGCGGTGGCTGGAAAGCGACAGGGGCCTCATCGAGGTGCGGTTGCTGCAGTTCAAGAGCCGCTCGGGCGCCGCAGGCTTCCAGGAGAGTCAAAGCCTCTCCATGCGGACGGACAGCCACGGGGTCAACGAAGGCGAGAATCTCCCGGATGTCCCTGCCGACTTCGGCCACGCGTGGGTGCACTCCGACGCGCGCGGTGCCCGGGCCATCGCCCGCCACGGCGACATCGTCGTGGACATCTCGCAGGTGAACACCCGCGGCGACGTGTCGCAGCACGATGTCGTCGACCTGGCCAAGCGACAGCTGGAGCGACTGTGAGCGAGCAGCGACACGGTGCGAGCCCCGCTCCGGAGTCGGAACCCCCGCGACCTGCGGCCGGCCAGGAGCCGCGCATCTCTGCGAAGCCGCCACGCTCTGTGGCCCGTACAGCGGCGGCGATCGCCGGCGGCGCAGTCACCCTCGCCGCCGTCGTGGTGGCCGGGTTCTGGGCATCCGCCAAACTCGACGAAGCGGACCGGACCTCACCCGCGCCCACGCGCTACTGGCTCGCGGAAGGTATCCGTCCGACGCCGGCCGCGAGCGGCCCCTCGACGCTGCCCACCAACGAGCTCACCAGCAAGCTCCTACCGATGCCCAAGGGGTTCGGGCTCGGTCCCGACCTCGGCAGTCAGGGCAACGACTTCTACGTTCCGGGCGAAAGAGCGGTCCAGGCGTTCAAGGATTCTTCGATCGGCCTGCCCGACGGAGAGCGGACCGAGCGGGACAGGGCCGTGGACGCGCTCAAGGTCGGCGGCCTGGCCGGGCGCAGCTACAACAAGGAGGCTACCGGCACGGTCGCCGAGGTGCTCCTGCTCCAGGCCGCTCCGCAGGGCGTCGCCAAGTTCTCCGAGGTCGGCAGGAGACTCCTCGAAGTGACCGGCAACGAGCGCGAGGGGCCGAGGATCGACGGCTTCCCTCAGGCCAAGTGCTCGCTGCACGCCGTCGGCGAGGAGGGGAAGAAGGAAGAGATCGGCTCGATCAATTGCGTGGCCGTCGAGGGAGGGATCCTGGTGAGTTTCCGGATGTACGGGCCCAGGCCCTTCTCCACCTCGGACGCCGCCGATCTCTTCACACAGCAACTGAAGCACCTGAAGTCCCTCGGGGAGTCCCTGTGACCGACCAGAACACCACCGCCGCCCCATCCGCCTCCGAGCCGGACGCACCACGAGCTCGTAAGGACCGCCGCAAGTTGTACGCCGCCCTGCGCTGGACGGCCGCCTTCATTGCCTTCGCCGCCACAGGCACCGCCGTCACGTACGGGGTTGCCCATGCCGAGCGCACCGACATCCCCGTCCTGTCCACCCGGTCCGACGGCCGCTGGACGTACCCGAAGCTGGTCAAGCCCAACCTGCCGCCGGGCGCCCCCCTGCCCGAGAGCGCGAGCAACAGTGACCACACCCACTACGCGAAGCTGTCCCAGCTCCTGCTGCCGATGCCCACCGGTGCCGAACCGGACAAGGAGTTCCGAGCCGACACGGATGGGGTGGTGACGGCGGATGCCTTCCTGGAGGAGTACGCCCCCGACGCCCGGCCCAAGCTCAAGGAGGGCTTCGACCACGAGGGCCTGCGCCAGATCATCGGCCGTGGCTGGAGCATGCCGGACGGCACGCGGACCCGTATCTACCTCCTGCGCTTCCACTCCTCGGGCTTCGTGGACACTTTTCGGGGGTGCGGTGTCAACGTGCAGTTGAAGGGCGTCCCCGTCATCGAGCAGGACCTCTCCTGGAGCAAGGCCAAGGCCTCGCAGCCCGGCAGCCTCGGTGCCGGCGGGTTCCAGGGTTCCGGCACCCTGAGCGAGAGCCGGGCCAGCGTGTATCAGGAGGTCCAGCCGGCGGGCGATGAGCAGGTCAAGCTCGGCTGCCTACAGTCGGGGGACATCCAGGCTGTCATCCTGCAGACCCGCACGGGCGAGGTGGCGACCATCCCCTTCCACCAGACGGTGATCCTTCAAAACCAGCTACTGGGCTGAGTGTCGGCCTGCGCGGTGGCGACCAGCAGCACGGTCTGCCCCGCGCAGCGACGCCGCAATGCCCGTCTGCAAAATCTGCGCCCGGGCGCGGGCTCACGGCGTACGGCCCCGATCCGTAGTCGGTCGGATCAGTTCGTGGCGGAGGCCGTGAGGTCGGCAGCGCCCGTCAGGTGGCCGGGGATCTCCTTCCACTCCGACCACGTGCCGGTGGCGGTGTCCAGAGCCGAGCTGCGAACTCGGCCATCAGCGGTGGCGTAGACATGGATGCGGGGGTCGGACGCGACGCCGGCCACGCGGCTGAGGCCGGTGCCCCCCACCTGGGTCCAGGCCGGGTTGAACCGGCCCGCGTTGTAGTCGCCGGTCTGCGTCCACAGCCCCCCGTCCCAGCCGGCGATCTGCAGGTGGACGACGTTGTCGACGACGGCCGCGGAGATAGGTCGCGGACCCCGGACGCACCGCCCGGGAGTTCGGCCCAGGCCGTTCAGTGGCCGGTCCTCGTGTCCAGGACCCGGCCCTGGACGCGGCCGCCGGCGATCGCGTACTGGTGGACCAGCGGGCCGGCGGTGACGCTGGTCAGGCGGGTGATCCCGGATCCTTCCGACGTGCCCCAGCCGGCCGCGAACCCGCCCGAGGCGAGGTCGCCGCTCTGGGTCCACGGGGCATCTCCCCCGCCCGCGGCGGTCAGGGAAACTCTGGGCGCAGCAGCCGACACCCGGTACATGACGACACCGTGGGCCGGCACCTGCGCCGAGATCGCGCCCGTCGTCATCGTGGTGCTCTTGTCCCACAGGTCCTTCAGGACGTCGGAAGCCGCGGCGGCGAGTCCCATGTCCGGAAGATGTCGCCGGAGGTCCGCCACGTGTGGCCCGTGTCGGCACCCCGGTTGGCGACGTCGGCCAGGCCCCAGTTGCAGAGGCTGTAGAGGATCGGCCGGCCAGGCGGCGAAGCTGGCGGCATCCTGCCGCTCGTGGTCGAGGCTTCCGGGGAAGTAGCGGCCCTGTTGCTTCGGTACGGGCGCACAGGGGTTGCGGCCGGCGCTCTCGTAGATGCCCAGTTTCAGGCCCTTGGAGTGCACGTGGTCGGCGACGCCCTTGATGCCGTACGTCCATCACCCGGCGAAACCGCCGCCCGTGCCTGCGGCGCGGCCAACCCCACCAGCACGCCCGGTGCGCCCGTCAGCGCGACCGCTGCTGCCGTCGCGGCGCAGAACATGCGCAGCCTACCTGTCCGATCACTCACACATCCCCCACCCGTTGGCCTTTTCTGCAGGTCAGAAGGTATTCCATCACGCGCTGTCGGGTGGCGTTGGCGTCTGCGGCCTCGGTGGTGGTCTTCACGGTGCCTCGGGCTTTCAGGAGCGATACTTGACCCGCCCCGCCCCGCGACGGGACGCGGGTTCGGCCGACGACGAGGAGCCGTACATGACCACGGCAAACGACCTGTTCACCCTTGCCCTGGAGCCCCAGCCGGAGCGCTCCGTGGGGCAGGGCGACCTGTCCCTGTCCCTCGCGGGCGCCGAACTGATCGACCTCCTCCGTGCGCAGGCCATCGACCTGGACGGTGATCTCATCGTGCCGGGCCTGCAGCCGTCCCTGGACGACCGGCTGCTCGTCGCGGCGGCTTCGGCACTCGTTCGGCAGGTGCCGTACGAACACGTCGAGGACTGGCTGTGGCGCAGGGGCCGTGACCTCTCCGCGGCCTACCAGGTCGCGTTCGAGGAGGACGGCCTGCTGACGCGTGCGCGGCGCGGCCGCCTGAACTTCGGGGCCGAGCACATGGAGCTCGTCGACACGCCCGCCCGGCGTCTTGCGCAGAGCCGCTGGGAGGCGGACGAACCCGTCCTGGGAGCCCTCGCCGCGGCCATCGGCATCCGCCGCGGCGAGGGCTCCGAGGACAATGCCGGCCCGGACGGCGAAGCGGTGACGACCGTGCTGGCGGCCGTCAACGACGCGGTGATGGAACTGGAAGCGGTACGCCAGCGGCGTTCCATCGAGAACGCGGCTTTCGCCAACGTGTGGCGGGTCCCGTAGGCACCGCGCCGCTCAGGCGGCATCGCGCCTCTCGGTCGCCGAAATGGCCGAGAGGGAGCCCGCCGGAGGAGGCCCGGCGTCTAGGCTTCCGCCCATGGACATGGGCGAGCGGTGGGACACGCACGACGGGCTGCGGGGGCGGGCCCCCGCCTGGCATCCGGTCGGGGTGGTGGTCCGGGCCGACGGGCCGGTCGTGCGCCGGCACTACGGGTCGCACGGCACGGCCGAGCACGCCCCCCTCGTGCCCGGGACGGACATCGCCGGGCTGGTGCGCCGCCAGCAGGAGGCCTTCGCGGAGCGCGGTGAGCCGGTGGAGTGGAAGGTGTACGGGCACGACTCGCGGGACCTGGGTCCGGCGCTGACGGCGGCGGGGTTCACCGCGGGCCGGGAGCGTTCCGTGCTGATCGCCGGCCCCCTGCGCGCCGAGGAACGCGGCACCCTGCCCTCCGAGTTGCCCAAGCGCCCGGCGGAGCCGCCCCGGCAGGGGGTGCACAACCTGTACGCCGTGCGGGAGCAGGCCGAGCGGGCGTGGAGGGTCGCCGTGGGGTCGCCGGACCCCCACGCGATGCCCTACGCGCAGATGATCGCGGACGGCGCCTCGGATGACGGGGACGTGTTCATCGAGGTCCTGTTGGAGGACGGCCTCGTCGTCGCCGTGGCCTGGGTGCACGCCGAAGAAGGCGGTCCCTTCGCCGTCGTCGGCGGTCTGACCCGCGACGACGCGGATTTCGTCAGGGCCTGCACCGACGAGTGGCGCAGACGTTGGCGGGGCACAGCCCTCCTCGCCGAGGCCGACGGACCCCTGCGCGCGCGGCTCCTGGAGGCCGGCTTCACCGAGGCCACCACCGTCCGCTCCTACCACTGGCGGCCGCCGGGTACCCCCGAGAGCACCCGCCCCGCACAGTTCCTCGACTGGCTCCACGACGACGGTCCGCTGTGGGACCGCTTCTACGCCGACTTCGACTTCAAGCCGAGCACCACCTACCGGCCCACGATCACGGACCCCTCCCCCTCAGTCGTCTGGAACCTGCACTCCCACCACCGGCTCGTCCCGGACCTTCCCGCGGAGCTCGACGCGATCGTCCGCCGCGGACTGCTCGCCGCCACCGAGCCCGGGGAGTTCGTGTACTGGCTGGACTGGCAGCACGACGGCTACCGCTACGACCCCCGCCGCGTCGGCATCCCCGGGCGTCCCCCGGTCCCGGGCCACGGCACCTACCCCAACGGCGACTACTACCTCCACGTCACCCATGACCTGCGCCTGGGTACCTTCGGACATCCCTGGGAGCAGACGCTGACGGTCTGGGGGCCCTCGCTGCTCGCCGCAGTGGAGGCGGAGCTGACCGAGTTGCTCGGCGAGCCGGTCAGGCACCGCGACTGAGTGGCGCTGCCGCGTACCGAGTCGCGCCGGCCGGGGCGAAGCTGCGCGGCGTAGCGGACGGGACGGGCCCACCACAGCACTGAGTCACAATCCGTGAGCGGCCGCTTCGCGTGGTCGCGGGCTGAGACTTCCCCATGCCATCCATTGCTCCGGACATGCGCTCACGCACCGCTCCAGCCACACACCGTAATCGTCGAGAGCCGAGCCGACACCGCCGGACAGCGGTGCACCGATCTGAGGGGTGATACGGCCGGCCACCTCCGGTGCTGCCATGGCACGGACCTCCAGGGAGCGTCTCGTGGCAAACGCGAGCAGCCCGGTGGGGACGTTCAGCCGGCCGCCGAGCACCGGCAGCTCCCGAACCTGACGGGTGCCCGGATAGCAGGTGTCCAGATTCGCGACGATGGTCCCGTCCGAGCGCAGCCAGCGGCGGATGTCGCCCGCGCCCAGCCGGGTCAGCAGCAGCGGCTCGCCGAGCCGTAGCCGCTCCCGGTACATCCTCACCACGAGCGGGTTCCTGTCGTGCACGATCGGGAACGCGGGTCTGCCCGTGGCCTCCTCCACCAGCAGCGGCACCATCAACGCGTGCCCGAGCTGTGTGGTCAGCACGAGGCGGGTCGCGCCACCCAACGCGCCGGCCGCCCCTACCGCGTCAGCCCAGCCGAGGAGAGCCTGACGCGGTCCGGACCGCAGGACGTCGTGCAGCCGCAGGTAGTACCCGGCCAGCCAGCTCACCAGCGCCACGACCGGGTCGGAAGGATGTCGCCACCGGGCGGCGTACTGCGCGCCGTGGCACCGGAGAAAGAGCTTCAGGTCGTCGCCGATGGTGTCGACCAGGATCCGCAGCGTGTGCCGCCGGCGCGCCTCGGTGCCGGAAGGGGGCGGTGGGTCCGCGGCGAGTGCCCGCAGGACGGCGACGTCCCAGTCGGAACCGATGATCCGAACGGTCATCCCGGAAGCGCGGCGTCGTCGAGGGCGGCACCCGCTCGGCGTTTCGCACGCTCGTAGTACGTGCGCAGGAGCGATCCGGGGCGGGAGACGTCTTCGAGAATGCGGGGGAAGAGGCTGAGCCGTGTGGTGCACTCCAGATCGTCCACCGAGAACAGGGAACCCTTGTTGATCAGGGCACGCGCCGGGCAGGTACCGGCGCACTGGTGCAGCCACGGACAGGAGTCGCACGGCGCGTCGTTGAGGAGCCAGCGCTCCCGGTCGCGCAGGGCGGCGGCCGACGGGGTGTTCCTGCTGCGCGTGGTCAGCGCGGACTGCGCGATCGGCAGGGACGCACGGCCGGGCGGTGGTGACACCGCCGCCCGGGGCAGCAGTTGGAACGCCGGGTGGTAGCTGCAGTCCCAGGCCCGCACGGAACCCACGGCGTCGAGGACGAGGAGTTCGTTGGAGGCGCCGCAGGGCATCTTCATGCACATCGGTCAGACGCGTGCCGAGGAACTCGACGAACGTCCGGCGGAAGCGGTGGGTATCCGGCTTGCCGTCGGCGCGTCCCTCTGCGTCGGCCGGGAGAAGCTTCCAGGTCTCTCTCCAACCGTTGGCGGAGGTCCCCGGAGTCGGGCAGGAGATGGGCCGTGCCGGGAAGTCGCTCGCCGATCCGGCGACTTCCCTTCTCTCCCCGCCCGGCCTGCTACCGCCCCATTCAGGATCGGCCCCTGGTTCCCCGACGGCAACCGGAGCCCGCGGGTGATGAGGGAGGCCGGGGCGGGGGGGTACGGCGGCTCGCCGAGCACCTCGCCGTTGGCCGGTGCGCCCCCGCGGGCGAAGTGGGCGTAGACGGTGCGCCAGGGTGGGTGGTCGTGCGGAACGCGGCACCCCGGGTGCGCTCGACCTCGCGCAGGCAGGCGCTCCCGCGCCGAGCCCGCGCACAGCAACACCATCATCTGAAGGGTCATGCCGAGGCGTTGGGGCATCGGGGCGTCAGGGACATCAGGGACGTCCCCAACTCAGTGACCGGTAGGGGTGGTTGAGGGCAATCCGAAGTGGATAGTTGACAACGTTTCAGTTGCGGTGGCCGGTAATCTGGCCAAAAACCTTCCGGAGCGATGCGACATGTGAAATTTTACATGTCACACATCAACTGCCCGTGTCCCCAGCACGTGGCCACAACGGCCCCGGAGGCCCCCACAGATGCAGCCCTTCCGGATATCGAAGGCCAGCGCGCGCAGACTTCCAGCGCTCGGCGCAGCCGTCTTCATCACGCTCGGCCTGTTCGCGCCACAGAGCCAGGCCGCCTCCGTCGGCGCCACGACCCCGGCCGGCGCGAACGCACGTGGAACCGCGGCCTCGGCGCCGCGGTCGATCCCCGTCCCCAAGTCGCCCGATGCGATGAGCAACGGCTCCCGCTTCCGGATCTCCTCGCAGGACAGTGCCGAGGAGTCCGCCCCGGCACCCGCCCCGACCGTCGAGCCCGTCAAGGCCGGCAAGCAGTCCTCCGCCGCCGCCGGGGACGAGTGCGGCGACATCTCCGGCGTGATCAACGCCACGGGCAGCGCGTTGGTCCAGCAGCTCAAGGCCCTCCCCCGGATCACCTGTACCTACCCGCTGTTCAACCTCACCGGGGAGAACGCGCGGAAGGCCTTCCGTGAAGCCCAGATGGTGACCGTCGCGGGCGCGCTGCGCGACGCCTCCGCCACCTACTCGGGCAACAACAGCGCCGCCATCGGGCAGCTGGTGCTGTTCCTGCGCGCCGGCTACTACGTACAGGACAACAACGCGGACGTCGTCGGCGACTACGGCACGGCGCTGGACAGCGCGGCGCTCGGCGCGCTGGACGCCTTCTTCGCCTCCCCGCGCAGCAAGGACGTCACCGACGCCAACGGCGAGATCTTCAACGAGGTCGTCACGCTGATCGACAGCACCCACGCGGCCGGCCGGTACGCCGGCGTCGTCAAGTGGATGCTCGGCAGCTACGACGGCACCTGGCCCGGCCAGATGAACCTCGCCATGCAGCACGTCGAGTGGGTCGTCGAGAACGGCTTCAAGGCCAAGAACGACGACCGCGGCTGGCGGGCCGCCCTCAAGGCCGACCCCGCCATCCTCAACACCTGGGCCGGCTTCATCACGCGCAACAGCGCGCAGCTGAACCGCTTGGACGTCGTCAGCAACGTCGGCCGTTACCTCGGCTACGCCCTCGACGTCCCCGAGCTGAAGGACCGGGTCCGGCCGCTGCTGAAGGACCTGATCAACCGCTACCCGAACGTCGGCCCCACCGCGCCGATCACCATGAACCTGGGCTGGTACACGCGCCAGTACGACAGGAACAACTGCGCGGCCTACGCCATCTGCGACCTGGGCGACCGCGTGCTCCCGGCGATCCTGCCGATCCAGCACACGTGCACCCCGGCCCTGAAGATCCGCGCCCAGGACATGTCCCCCGGACAGCTGGCCGGCACCTGCACCAGCCTGGTCAACCAGGACGCCTACTTCCACCGGGTCATCGGCGACAAGGGTGCGATCCCTGGTGACGTGAACACCAACCTCGAGGTCGTCGTCTTCGACGACTACACCCAGTACTCGCTCTACGCCTGGGCCATCTACAACATCGACGTCGACAACGGCGGCATGTACGAGGAGGGCAACCCGGCCGCCGCCGGCAACCAGGCGCGCTTCATCGCCCACGAGGCCCACTGGCTGCGCCCGGACTTCCAGATCTGGAACCTCAACCACGAGTACACCCACTACCTCGACGGCCGCTACAACATGGCCGGGGACTTCGAGGCCAGCCTGACCACGCCGACCATCTGGTGGGTCGAGGGCATCGCCGAGAACATCTCGTTCGGCTACCGGGGCGAGCGCAACGCCGACGCGATCAGCGAGGCCGGCAAGAAGACCTACAAGCTCAGTGACCTGTTCGACACCGTCTACAACCAGGACGGGGACCCCGACGTCAACTCGAACCGGGTCTACCGGTGGGGCTTCCTTGCGGTCCGCTACATGCTCCAGGCGCACCCCGCCGACGTAGAGACCGTGCTCAACAAGTACCGCACCGGTGACTGGAACGGTGCCCGCACCTTCCTGAAGCAGACCGTCGGCACCAGCTACGACGCCGGCTTCGCCACCTGGCTGACGACCGCCTGTGCGACCAACGACTGCGGCCCCCTGCCGGAGGCCTCGTCCACCCCGCTCTGCACCATCAGCGACCCCCGTCAGTTCGACAAGAACTGCCGCCGGGACAACCTCGCGGCCGCCACCGGCAACTACAGCTACCACTTCGTGTACCTGCCGGCCGGCGTCAAGCAGCTGACCATCACCAGCAGCGGCGGCACCGGCAACGCCGACCTGTACTACGGCGGCAGCAGCTGGGCCACCACCAGCAGCTACCAGGCGAAGTCCACCAACGCCGGCAACAGCGAGACCCTGACGATAGACAACCCGCCGTCCGGCTGGGTCTACTTCAGCCTCGCCGCCGCGCAGGACTTCAGCGGTGTGAGCGTCTCCACCCAGACCAAGTAAGCCGGTCCGCCGGGGCCGGCGGGGCCGGCCGGCCCCGCCAAATGTGGAGCCCAGTTCGGCGGGTGCAACGAACGTGGGCCAGGTGCCCCTTGCGCTGACGGCCAGAGCCTGTCCGGCGGATCGGATGATGCCGGACAGGCCCCGGGCCGGAATGACTCAGCGCTTGAGCGTGAAGGTGAAGTCGCCCGAGAGCTTGCCGCTCAGCCGGACTGTCGACACGAGGTTCCCCTCGGCGAGCAGTCTCTCGACCTCGGCTCGCGAAAAGCCGAAACCATCGGCTATCAGTCGCACAGGCCGCACAGGTATCCGCGCCGCAAAGCGGACCGAGACCTCGATCGCCTCACCCTCCGGCTGATGCGGCTGATCCGGCGCGCCGCCGTCGAGGCGCCAGGCGTTGTCCCAGTCGAGGGCGATGCGATTGCGGCGCCGTACGACCGGGTCCTGGAGCAGTTCGCCCGCCAGGCCGGGGTCGTTGTCGTGCAGCAGGTTCAGGAGCTCGGGTTGCACGGAACGCACGTTCATCCGCTCCAGGACAGTGAGCTTGGTGGTGTCCCCGCACTGGGTACACAGTGCGAGGAGCCAGGCGTCGAGGAGCTTGTGGTTCGCGTTGACGCGGAATTTGCCGTTCGTTTGGAAGCGCCCGGAGGCGCACCTGTGGCAACGGCGAAGAACGATCGGCAGGCAGGTGGGCACGACCACCCAGGTTTTGGACACAGAAATACACCGGTTCCAGTGAGAAGACCGCAGCGAAAAGGAGCGCGTCGCACATGTGCGACGCGCGACGGATCAGCGCTCGGGGGGTCTCACTTGGTGTACAACGGAACGTCCTTGACAGGGCGACTGTGGGCGGCAGAACAGTAACGGCACACGGGAGTGCGCCTCCACTGATTTTCGGGCGGGTGGCGATGCTTCGCGGCGGGCGCCCGCACCACCCTCGACCCGCCGCCCCATCCGCGCAACAGCCCGGGTGCAAGTGGCCCGTTGGCAACGGATGAAGCCGTATCGCCAGGTCAGCCAGCCGAGCAATGTGAGGGAGTGACAAAGATCGAGATGGCAGACGTATTCGCGACCGGACGCCGCGGTGTCGGCGGGAGTCTCTACGCGTACCGGGTGCGTGGGCGCGGACGCAGTGCCGTGGTTCTGTGGATCGGTGGGCGGGGTGATGAACCCGACCAGGTATTTACGGTGCCAGAAGCCGACCGCCGGCAAGTACCGGTGTTTGTGACTGTTCGGCAGGCCCGGGTGTATGTGCGCCGACGAGGCCGGGAGCTCGCCATCTCTGAGGCCAACACGCTGGAGCTCTCGCGTGTCCAGCACTGGCTGGAGGATCCGGTGCGCCGAAAGATCCCGCCAGGCGCGGTGCTGGAGGCTTGGAACTTTTTCGAGGATCTGGCCCGAGGCCTGGACGCGGTCCACCAGCTGCCGCAGCAGGGAACAGTACAGAACAGCGCATACGAGAAGTTGTTCGAAGGCGAGTGCGCCACGTGGACTCCCGATGAACAGCGCTCGGTACGGGAGTTGATCAGGGCCGGGGTGGAGCTGTGGAACTCTTGCCCAGTGAACGTCAACCCCTGCTCGGGATCGTCTTGGAGGCTGGACCGGCGCCCGGCGCCATGATGGTCGAATGAGGCGGAGGCCCCACCGCCGGGCGCCTGACCCGGTCACAGTGCTAGAGGTCGATCGAGCGGTACTCGTCCAGTACGGCGAAGCCGGTGCTGTCGTACAGGCTCATCGCGACCTCGTTGCCGCCGAAGACGTTGAACATCATCGCCTCGTCTCCGCCCTGCCGGGTGGCCCACTCGCCGACAGCCATCGCGGCCCGGCCGTAGCCCTTGCCGCGGTGCTCCTTGTACACCTCCAGCGAGAAGCCGAAGGTCACGCCCGGCAGGAAGCCGTGGTTCACCCAGCCCGTGCCGACCACTTGGCCGTCGGCCTCCAACGCGTAGAAGGCGTGCCCCGGGGTCAGGTAGCCCTGCGGGAGGTGGCGGGCGAAGTCCTCGTCGGACTTCGCCTTGGCCTGCTCCGCGGTCAGAGCTCCGGCCCGGACGATGTCCGCGATGTACGCGGCCTCCTCACCGGCATACCAGCCCGGGTACTCCTCCTCCGTAAGCCGGCGAACCGTCAGACCCGTTGGCAGCTCGGGCTGCTCGGCCGCGGCACGCATCCGGTTCTGCCCCCGCACGGGGTAGTCGGCGAACGCTCCCGCCCCGCCGGTGAGCCGGACTCCCACCCGCTGCGCGCCGTGCTCGGCGCACCACCGCTCGGCCCACTCGCGTCCCCGCGACACCGTCAGGTCATGGATCCGGCCCACGGTCGCACCGTTGTCCTCCGTCACCCCGACCGCGATCCACCCGGCGCCGTCCGTGGCCACCGTCCAGCCGTCGATACCCTCCACCGCCCGTTCCAGCAGGGCCCGGGCCAGCGGCTCCGAGCACCCCGCGGCCCGGTACCCGGCCAGCACCCGCTCCTCGAAGCCGCCCCGCCACTCACCCTGGTCGGCCACGATCTCTATCTCGTTCATCCCCCCACCCTAGGCAGGGGCACCGACAGAGCCCGCTCTGGCGCCGTGCGTCCCCCGCAGAGCAGAACCGCAGGTCACTCGTCGCCGGGGACCCGATCAGCTCAACTTAAGCGAGCGGCGACCCGCCCCCCGTGCCAGGCTCATCGAGGATCACCCCCCACACCGAGGAGGACCCTCATGGGCATCAAGGACGAGATGCAGGACAAGGCCAAGAAGGCCAAGGAGAAGCTGCAGGGCAAGCAGGACGAAGCCTCCCAGCGAAGCCGGACCGAGCAGGACCGCCTCCGCGAGCGCGCCGACGAGACCCGCCAGAGCGGCCAGCGCGGGTTCGATGACATCCAGGACGACGCGGACCACCGCCGCTAGGCCGTGTTTTAGAAGTCGCGGGCGGCCAGCCATTTGGTGAGGTCGCCCGCG
>NZ_JBHWVJ010000095.1:0-19181 GCF_042736725.1 Streptomyces sp. NPDC060028
GAGCGGCGGCGCGCGCCACCGCCGGAGCCGCCGCCGGCCTGGCCCGCGGAGCGCTGGCGCGGCGGGGTCGGCTGCGGCACGTCCAGCACGATGGGGATGCCCGAGGGCTCCTTGGCGCCGGTCAGCCGGGACAGCTCCGCGTCGGAGGACTTGATCTGCGCGGTGCGCGGGGAGATCCCGGCGTCCGACATCAGGCGGGTCATGTCCCGCTTCTGGTCGGGCAGCACCAGGGTGACCACGCTGCCGGACTCGCCGGCACGGGCGGTACGGCCGCCGCGGTGCAGGTAGTCCTTGTGGTCGGTGGGCGGGTCCACGTTGACGACGAGGTCGAGGTCGTCGATGTGGATGCCGCGGGCGGCCACGTTGGTGGCGACCAGCGCGGTGACCTCGCCCGTCTTGAACCAGTCCAGGGTGCGGTTGCGCTGCGGCTGCGAGCGGCCGCCGTGCAGGCCGGAGGCGCGGACGCCGTCCGCGAGGAGCTTCTTGACCATGCGGTCGACCCCGCGCTTGGTGTCGACGAACATGATCACCCGGCCGTCGCGAGCGGCTATGCGCGTGGCCACGGCCTTCTTGTCGGTCTCGTCCATGACGTACAGGACGTGGTGCTCCATCGTGCTGACCGCGCCGGCGGACGGGTCGACGGAGAAGGCGACCGGGTCGGTCAGGAACATCTTGACGAGCTTGTCGATGTTCTTGTCGAGGGTCGCCGAGAACAGCATGGTCTGGCCCTTGGGCCGGACCTGCTTGAGCAGGGCGGTGACCTGCGGCATGAAGCCCATGTCGGTCATCTGGTCGGCCTCGTCGAGGACCGTGATGGCGACCTGCGAGAGGTCGGCGTCACCGCGGTCGATGAGGTCCTTCAGGCGGCCGGGGGTGGCGACGAGCACCTCGGCGCCGCGGCGCAGGGCGCCGGACTGCCGGTTGATCGACATGCCGCCGACGACGGTCGCGATGCGCAGGTTGACGGCCGTGGCGTACGGGGCCAGGGCGTCGGTGACCTGCTGCGCGAGCTCACGGGTCGGTACGAGGACCAGCGCGAGGGGCATCTTCGGCTGGGCGCGGTGCCCGGCGGTGCGGGCCAGCAGGGCCAGGCCGAAGGCCAGGGTCTTGCCGGAGCCGGTACGGCCGCGGCCGAGCAGGTCACGGCCGGCGAGCGAGTTCGGCAGGGTCGCGGCCTGGATCGGGAACGGCTCGGTGACGCCCAGGGCGGCGAGGGTCTTCAGCAGCGCCTCGGGCATGCCCATGTCCTCGAACGCGGCGACCGGCGGCAGGGCCGGGGTCAGCGGGTCGGGCATGGTGAATTCTTGGGGCCTGGCCACGGGGGCGGACTTCTGCCGTCCCGCGCCAGTCTTCGGACGTCCCTGGGCCGCACCTCGGCCCCGGGTGGGGCGGCGGCTGGGTCGTGCGGAGCTGGAGCTGGTCATGCGAGAAAGCCCTCCTGAAACGGCAAGGTAAAACAAATGGTCGAAACAGCAGACAAGCCGGGGCCCGCACCTGTTCGGTGCGGACCCCGGCGTGCTGAATGCCTTAGGCGGGGAGGATGTTCTCCGCCTGGGGGCCCTTCTGGCCCTGGGTGACGTCGAAGGACACGCGCTGGCCCTCGTTGAGCTCACGGAAGCCCTGGGTGGCGATGTTCGAGTAGTGGGCGAAGACGTCCGGGCCGCCACCGTCCTGCTCGATGAAGCCGAAGCCCTTTTCCGAGTTGAACCACTTCACGGTGCCAAGTGCCATTTTAAATCTCCTGAATAGGCGGCAAAGGGCCCCATCCGGAGATTCCGGCAAAACAATAAAAGCGCCTGCGGAGCATTCCCGTCAGGCGCACATAAAGTTCATGGGTACCACAACTGCAACGCCCCAAAGCTAGCACACGTCGGTCCGGGGCGGGGGCGGGAGGCATGTGACCTGCGTCGCGACCGCTCCCGCCCGCGGCCGGCCCTCCGCCTCGGCAGCGCCGCGCGGAGCCCCGCCAGGGCCGCCCCGCCTGCGCCGGGGAGATCCACGCCCTCCCGGGAGGTGGCGGCCACGGCGGGCCGCACCTCCCCTTCACTCGCGTACGCGTTCACCCGAACGGCGGAACCGGGGGGAACGCGCACCGTCGCGGGCATCGGTGATTGACTCCGCGCATGGCAGCGATCAAGGAGCCCTGGGGGCTCAGTGTGCTCGGAGCGGGCAGCGTGTCCGCCGAACCCGAACTCGCCCACGTGGAACTGGCGGTCGACCTCATCGCCCCGACGCCGAAGGAGGCCTTCACCGAAGCCGGTGCGGCGGTGGCCCGGCTGCGGGCCACCTTGCGGGAACACGGCATACCCGACTCCGACGTCTCCGGTTCACGCCTGGCGCTGACGTCGCAGTACAACGGGTACGGGGCGGAGCGGACCTTCCGCGGCTACTGCTGCATGGCCACGTACACCGTGCAGACGGCGGACCTAGGCCGGCTCGACCTGCTGATCGAGGACGCGGTCACGGCCGGCGCGAACCGCGTCGACGCCGTGCACTTCGAGGTCCACGACAAGCCCGCGATGCGCGACGAGGCCCGGCGCCGGGCGGTGGCGGCCGCCCGGCGCAAGGCCGAGGTCTATGCGGAGGCGTGCGGGGTGCGGCTGGGCCCGGTGATCCACATCGAGGACGTCGACCCGGAGTCGACGGGCGGCCACGGCCACGGCCGCCGCACGGGCGGGGACCCCGAATCCGACGGCACCCTCTCCCCCGGCTCGGTCCGCATCAAGGCCGCCGTGCTCCTCGGCTTCGCCCTGCACCCCTGACCGCGGCGGGGCGGCGGCCCGGGGCCGGCTACAGGCGCTCGATGATCGTCACGTTGGCCTGGCCGCCGCCCTCGCACATCGTCTGGAGGCCGAAGCGGCCCCCCGTGCGCTCCAGTTCGTGCAGCAGCGTCGTCATCAGCTTCACGCCCGTCGCGCCCAGCGGATGGCCGAGCGCGATCGCGCCCCCGTTCACGTTCACCCGGGCCGGGTCCGCGCCCGTCTCCTTCAGCCAGGCCAGCACCACCGGGGCGAAGGCCTCGTTGATCTCCACCAGGTCGATGTCGCCCAGCGCCATGCCCGTCTTCTTCAGCGCGTACGCGGTGGCCGGGATGGGCGCCGACAGCATGCGGATCGGGTCCTCGCCGCGCACCGAGAGGTGGTGGATGCGGGCGCGGGGGCGCAGGCCGTGCTCCCGTACCGCCCGCTCGGAGGCCAGCAGCATCGCCGCCGCGCCGTCCGAGACCTGGGAGGAGACGGCCGCGGTGATGGTGCCGCCCTCCAGGACGGGCTTGAGGGTCGCCATCCTCTCGAGGGTGGTGTCCCGGCGGGGGCCCTCGTCCACTGCCACGTCCCCGTAGGGCACGATCTCGCGCTCGAAACGTCCCTCGTCGATCGCGCGGACCGCCCGCTGGTGGCTGGACAGGGCGAACCGCTCCATGTCGCGCCGCGAGATCCCCCATTTCTCCGCGATGAGCTGCGCGCCGTGGAACTGGTTCACCGGGGCGTCGCCGTACCGGGCCCGCCAGCCCGCCGATCCCGCGTAGGGGCCCTCCGTGAAGCCCAGCGGCTCCGCCGCCTGCCGTGACGCGAAGGCGATCGGGATCATCGACATGTTCTGGGTGCCGCCCGCGACCACCAGGTCCTGGGTGCCGGACATGACGCCCTGCGCCGCGAAGTGCACCGCCTGCTGCGAGGAGCCGCACTGGCGGTCGATGGTGACCCCGGGGACCTCTTCCGGCAGGCCCGCCGCCAGCCATGCCGTCCGGGCGATGTCCCCCGCCTGCGGCCCCACCGTGTCGAGGCAGCCGAAGACCACGTCCTCCACGGCGGCCGGGTCCACCCCGGACCGCTCGACCAGTGCCTTCAGGACGTGCGCGCCGAGGTCGGCCGGGTGGACCGCGGACAGGCCCCCCTTGCGCCGCCCCACGGGGGTGCGTACCGCTTCGACTATGTAGGCCTCGGGCATCGGGACTCCTCGGTTCCGGGTTACGTGCGTACGGCGATCCCGTCCAGCACCATCGACAGGTACTGGCGGGCGATCTCCTCGGGGCTGTGCCGGCCGCCCGGCCGGTACCAGGACGCCGCCACCCACACCGTGTCGCGCACGAAGCGGTAGGTGAGGCGGACGTCGAGGTCGGCGCGGAAGACCTGGGCGGCGACCCCGCGCTCCAGCGTCCCCAGCCACGCCTCCTCGAACTTCACCTGCGAGTCGGAGAGGTAGTGGAAGCGGGGCTGGGCCGACAGGTGCCGGGACTCCTTCTGGTAGATCGCGACGGCGGCGCGGTGCCGGTCGATCTCCCGGAAGGACTCGGTGACGAGGGCCTCGATGGTCTCCCTGGGGCCGAGACCGGCGGCGAGGACGGTGTCGTAGCCCTGCCACAGCTCGTTCAGGAAGGCCGAGAGGATCTCGTCGAGCATCGATTCCTTGGAATCGAAGTGGTAGTAGAGGCTGCCGGCGAGCATCCCGGCGGCGTCGGCGATCTTGCGGACGGTGGTGGCGTTGTAGCCCTGCGCGGCGAAGACCTCGGCTGCGGTGTCGAGGAGTTCCCGACGACGCTCGGGCGAGGCCGTCACCTGCGGCTTCTTCTTCTGGATCGGCTTGTTCGTTGGCACGCGTCCATTCTCGGCCTACGCGCGCTGGCTGCTGACCGACACGGTCTCGCCGGTCATGTAAGAGGAATAGCCGCTGGCCAGGAAGACGATGACGTTGGCGACCTCCCACGGCTCGGCGTACCGGCCGAAGGCCTCGCGGGCGGTCAGTTCGCGCAGGAGTTCCTCGCTGGTGACCTTCACCAGGTGCGGGTGCATGGCCAGGCTCGGGGCGACCGCGTTGACCCGTACGCCGAATGCGGCGGCCTCCAGCGCCGCGCAGCGGGTCAGCGCCATCACCCCGGCCTTGGCGGCGGCGTAGTGGGCCTGGCCGGTCTGGGCGCGCCAGCCGACGACGGAGGCGTTGTTGACGACGACCCCGCCCCGCCCGGAGGCCTTCAGGGAACGCAGTGCGGCGCGGGTGCAGCGGAAGGTGCCGTTCAGGGTGACGTCGAGGACCTTGCCCCACTGCTCGTCGGTCATGTCGACGAGGTCGGCGGTCCCGCCGAGTCCGGCGTTGTTGACGACGACGTCGAGGCCGCCGTGGGTCTGTTCGGCGAGCGCGAAGAGGGCCCGGACCTGTTCCTCGTCGGTGACGTCGCACGGGAGGGAGGTGACGCGCTCGGCCCCGAACTCGGCGGCGAGCGCGATCTCGGTCTCCTTCAGGCGCCGGGCGTGCGCGTCGCCGATGACGATGCGGGCGCCCTCCTCCAGGAAGCGGCGGGCGGTGGCCCCGCCGATGCCGGCCCCGGCGGCGGCGGTGACGACGGCCGTCCGGTCCTTCAGCAGGCCGTGGCCGGCGATGTACTCGGGCGGGTTCATGCCCGTGCCTCCTTGGTCCTCGACGCTGCTCATGGCCGTACGTTAACCTACCAAACACTTGTTAGGGAAGGACGTGCGGATGCCTGCCGTCCCGGCCCCGAAGGAGGCGAACACCTGATGGACCTCACCCATGCGGCGGACGTGGAGGCCTTCCGGGCCGAGGCGCGGGACTGGCTGGCCGCGCACGTGCCGTCCGTCCCCCTGCCCTCCCTGGAGACCGGCGAGGGCTTCGCGGCTCACCGGGAGTGGGAGGCCCTGCTGCGCGCGGACCGCTGGTCGGTGGTCTCCTGGCCCGAGGAGTACGGGGGCCGGGGCGCGGACCTCGAACGGTGGCTGGTCTTCGAGGAGGAGTACTGGGCCGCGGGCGCACCCGGCCGGGTCTCCCAGAACGGCATCAACCTGCTCGCGCCGACCCTCTTCGACCACGCGACGGCCGAGCAGCGGGCGCGGGTGCTGCCCTCCATGGCGAGCGGCGAGGTGATCTGGGCGCAGGCCTGGTCGGAGCCGGAGTCGGGCTCGGACCTGGCCTCGCTGACGTCGCGGGCGGTGCGCACGCGGGGCGGCTGGCTGCTGTCGGGGCAGAAGACCTGGTCCTCGCGGGCGGCCTTCGCGGACCGGGCGTTCGGCATCTTCCGCACGGATCCCGGGGCCCCGAAGCCGCACCAGGGGCTGACGTATCTGATGTTCGACCTGCGCGCGCCGGGGGTGACGGTGCGGCCCATCGGGCGGCTCGACGGGAAGCCGGCCTTCGCGGAGCTGTTCCTGGACGAGGTCTTCGTACCGGACGCGGACGTGATCGGGGAGCCGGGGCAGGGCTGGCGGATCGCGATGTCGACCACGGGCAACGAGCGGGGGCTCACGTTGCGCTCCCCCGGCCGGTTCCTGGCGGCCGCGGAGCGGCTGGTCGAGCTGTGGGAGTCGGCCGGGGACCGGGCCGACACCGCGCTGCGGGACCGGGTGGCGGACGCGGTGGTCGGGGCGCGCGCCTACGAGCTGTTCACCTGGGCGGGCGCCGCCCGCTTCGCGGCGGGTGAGGCGACGGGGGCCGAGTCCAGCCTGAACAAGGTGTTCTGGTCGCAGTACGACATCGCCCTGCACGAGACGGCGTTGGACCTGCTGGGGCCGGACGCGGAGCTCGCGGAGGGCGAGTGGGCCGAGCCGTGGATCTTCTCGCTGGCCGGTCCGATCTACGCGGGGACGAACGAGATCCAGCGCGACATCATCGCCGAGCGGCTGCTCGGCCTCCCGAAGGGCCGCCGCTGATGCGCTTCCTGCCGACCGAGGAACAGTCGGACTTCGCCCGCACGCTGCGCGACCTGCTCGGGGCGGCGGACGTCCCCGCGGCGGTACGGGCCTGGGGCGCGGGCGACCACGGGCCCGGGCGGGCCCTGTGGGGCCGCGTGGCGCGGACGGGGCTGTTCGCCCTGGCCGCGGACGAGGCGTACGACGGGGCCGGGCTGCTGCCGCTGGAACTGTCGCTCGGCTTCGTGGAGTTGGGCCGGGCGGGGCTGCCGGGTCCGGCGGTGGAGACGGCGGCCGCGGCGGTGCTGCTCTGCGAGCTGGGGGACGCGGCGCTGGCGAAGCGGTTCCTGCCGGGGCTCGTGGCGGGCGAGGCGGCGGCCACGCTGACCCTGCCGGGCGGTTCCCCGTACGCGGTGGACGCGGACGCGGCGGCGTACTGCTTCACGGTGTCGGGGGCGGGCGAGCTCCGCCTGGCCGGGGGCGGGGGCGCTCTCCTGGCGTCCATGGACCCGGCACGGCGGCTGTCGCTGCTCCCGGCCGGGGGTGAACTGCTGGCGGCGGGCCCGCGGGTGGCGGCGGCGGCACGGACGGCCGGCCGCTGGGCGCGGCTGCTGACGGCGGCCCAGTGCCTGGGCGTCGGCGAGGCGCTCCTGGCCCGCACGGTGGAGTACGCGAAGCAGCGCACGCAGTTCGGCACGCCGATCGGCGGTTTCCAGGCGGTCAAGCACCGGCTGGCGGACACGCTGCTCGGGCTGGAGTTCGCCCGGCCGCTGCTGTGGGCGGCGGCCCTGACCCTGGACCCGGGCGAGGTCGCGGCGGCGAAGCTCACGGCGGGCGAGGCCTCGTACGCGGCGGCCATGACGGCGCTGCAGCTGCACGGCGCGGTCGGCTACACGCAGGAGCTGGACCTCTCCCTGTGGCTGCGCAAGGCCCGCCCGCTGCGGGACGCGTGGGGTACGCCGTCGCAGTGCCGGGCGGCGGTGCTTCAGGCGCGCGTGCGGTAGGACGCGGCGAGGGCCGTGTTCATGAGCCGTGCGCTCAGGCTCCGGCGATCGCCACGGCGAGGCTGACGACGTAGCGCTCCTCGACCGTGCCGTCCGGGAAGAGCGGGCTCAGCCGGTCCCGTTCGGCGTCCATGAACGCCCGGGTGCCGGGCTCGCCGAGGAGCAGGAAGGCGGAGTGGCTGGCGTGGTTGGCCAGGTGCGCCTCCAGGGGGATCCGGCGGGACCAGCGGACCTCGCGGGTGGTGAAGTCCAGCCCCTCGGGCAGCCCGCGGAAGGTGGCTTCGGTGGCCGAGAACAGCGCCCGGATCCGGGCGTCCTGTTCGGCGATCCAGGGCACGGCGGCGTCCAGGTCGTTCCACCAGAGCGCCAGCGCGCCGCCGGGGCGCAGCACGCGGCGGGCCTCGGGGACGGAGCGCTCGGGGTGCGTCCAGTGCCAGGACTGGGCGAACGTGAGGAGGTCGAAGCCGCCGTCGGCGAGCGGCAGCCGGTCCCCGTCCCCGCGGACGATGGGGATGTCCGGGTGAGCGAGGCGGAACTCGGCGGCCATGCCGTCCCCGGGCTCCACGGCGAGCACCTCGGCCCCGCGGGCCCGCATCGCCCCGGTCGCGATGCCGGTCCCCGCCCCCACGTCGGCCACCCGCGCCCCGCGGATCCGCCGCCCGGCCAGCTCCTCGACGGCGTCGTACAACGCCTCGGGGTACCCGGGCCGACTGGCCCCGTACAGGGCGGCGGCTTTGTCGAAGGAACGGGCGCGCATGGCTGAGGACATGGCCCCATTGTCGGCGCCGCCCCGGGCCCGTCTCAGCGGAACTCGTGCACGACCTCGATGCGGCCCACGATGTGCGCGTTGAACTCGTCCAGCTCCTCCGCCGGGACCCACAGCTCCAGAATCGTTTCGCCTCCGGCCTGCCGAACCGGGTAGCGGGCCAGGAAGGCGGTGTCGACCTCGAAGCGCGTCACGAAGCCGGCGCCGTCGTGCTTGACGTTCCAGTCGCGGGCGATGCGGATCGCGTAGTCCTCGTTGAGGACGGGATAGAAGATCGGCTGCTCCGGCAGCCGCGGCGGCCAGGCCCGCCGGTCGAGGGCGCGGACCAGCTCCAGCTCGACGGGGCCCGTCGGACGCCAGAGGGTGGTGGTCGGGTTCGTGGACATGGGGTGACGCTACGGCGTGGAGACGGGCCGCGGCCAGCGGATATGGCCGGTTCGAATCCGGCCGCCCCGCCCCCTTGCCCGTCGCCAAGTGCGGGCCCGGCCGGCTGTCAGCTCAGCCGGCCTCGTCCCGCCGTCGTTTTGCCGTCAGCCCGCCGTCATCCCGCCGTCCACCGCGAACTCCGTGCCCGTCACGTACGAGGACGCGTCCGAGCAGAGGAAGACGACCAGCTCCCCCACCTCCTGCGGCCGGCCCATCCGGCCCAGCGGCACGTGCGACCAGTCCCGCCCTGCGACCGCCTCGGCCACCATCGGGGTGTCGATCGCCCCCGGGTGCACCGAGTTGACCCGGATCCGGTCCCCCGCCAGGTCCAGCGCCGCCGACCGGGACAGCCCGCGGAGCCCGAACTTCGTCGACCCGTACGCCGCGTGGCCCGGGATGCCGACGAGCCCGGCCGTGGAGGAGATGTTCACGATCGAGCCGCCCCCGGCCGCCCGCAGCAGCGGAGCCACCGCCTGGATGCCGAGGAACGGCCCCAGCAGGTTGACCCGCAGCAGCGCCTCGAAGTCCGCGAGCCCCTGCTGCTCGACGTGGGCCGTGCGCCACAGCGCCGCGTTGTTGACCAGCGCCGAGACCGTGCCGAAGGCGCGCACGGCCTCCCGTACGACCTCCGCCCAGCTCGCCTCGTCGGCCACGTCGTGCCGTACGAACCGCCCCTGGTCGCCCAGTTCCGCCGCGACCGCCCGGCCCTCGTCCTCCCGTACGTCCGTGACGACGACCCGCGCGCCGGCCTCCGCGCACAGCCGGGCCTCCGCCGCGCCCTGGCCGCGCCCGGCGCCGGTGATGACGACGACCTTCCCCGCCAGTGAGATCACGGGTACCTCCCTGCCTATTTTGAATAGGCGTATTTCTAGCAGTCATATCGCGCGGGAGGAAGGGAGGGAGGAGGAAGGGAGGTAAGGGGGCGCCCGAACGCCCGGCCATAGACTGCATTACGTGGCAGACGAGACGAACAGGCACACGCTCCCCGCGACCGGCTGGGCGGTGCTCGGACTGCTCTCCTTCGGGGAGGAGCTCTCCGGCTACGACCTGAAGAAGTGGGCGGACCGCTCGCTGCGCTTCTTCTACTGGAGCCCGTCCTTCAGCCAGATCTACAGCGAGCTCAAGCGCCTGGAGACGGCCGGTTACGCCTCCTCCCGCCTGGTCGCCCAGGAGACCGGGACCCGCGACAAGCGCGTCTACCGGATCACCGGCGAGGGCATGGCCGCCGTACGGGAATGGGCGCGCGCGGCGCCCGTCGACCCGCCGGTGCTCAAGCACGGGCCGATGCTGCGGCTGTGGCTGGGCCACCTCCTGGAACCGGAGCAGATGCGCGAAGTCCTCGTACGGCAGCAGGAGTTCGCGGAGGACATGCGCCGCCGGGCGGTGGCCGACGCGGAGAGCGTCCAGGGCGAGGCCGTGTGGGCGTACCCGGCGCTCACCCTCAAGTGGGCCGAGCGCCACTACGCCTCCGAGCGCGACCTCGCGGCCGCCATGCTGGAGGACATCGAGGAGCTGGCGGCAGCGGCCGCCGCCGCCGAGCAGCGTGAGCAGGGCGAGCAGGGCGACCGCCCGTAAGGGGTTCGCCGCCCGGCGGCCGTACCCTCGGGCTCATGACGGGCAGCGCGACAGACCTCCGCACGATGCAAGAGACCGCTCCGGCTCTCGTGAACCTCTACAAGAGCGCCGGGGTCTCGCTGCGCAAACACGGCCTGGAGGGCGGGCGCGCGGCGGTCTACCTGGTGCTGGACTACTCGGGGTCGATGCGCCCGTACTACGAGGACGGCAGCGTGCAGGCCCTCGCGGACCGGGTGCTGGGGCTGTCCGCGCACCTCGACGACGACGCCCGGGTCCCGGTGGTCTTCTTCTCCACGGACGTCGACGCGGTGGAGGAGATCTCCCTCGCCGGGCACGAAGGGCGGGTCACCGCGATCGCCGCCGGCCTCGGGCACATGGGCAAGACGGCCTACCACCTGGCCATGGACGCGGTGATCGACCATTACCTGGACTCCGGCTCCACGGCCCCGGCCCTGGTGGTCTTCCAGACGGACGGCGGCCCCGTGAACAAGCTCGCGGCGGAGAAGTACCTGTGCAAGGCGGCGCGGCTGCCGCTGTTCTGGCAGTTCGTCGGCTTCGGCAACACGCGCAGCTCGCAGTTCGACTTCCTGCGCCGGCTGGACGAACTTCCCGTCCCGGCGAGGCGGCCGGTGGACAACGCGGGCTACTTCCACGCCGGCCTCGATCCGCGGGCCGTCCCGGACGCGGAACTGTACGACCGGCTGGTCGCGGAGTTCCCGTTTGGGCTGGCGGCGGCCCGGGCGGCAGGCATCGTCCGCGCCTGACACGGTGCTTTCATGGGGACATGACGACGAACAACTGGGCAGCGTTCGAGAAGGCGGAGCCGGAGTTCGCGGCGGCCGTCCAGGCCCGTTTCGCGCAGTACCCGCACCACGTCCTCGCCACCCTGCGCAAGGACGGCTCCCCGCGGGTGGCCGGGCTGAATGTCGACTTCCGCGGCGGTGAGCTGTGGCTGGGCATGATGCCGGGCTCGATGAAGGCCCGGGACCTGCAGCGCGACCCGCGCTTCGCGCTGCACACCAATCCCGGCGAGGGCGAGACGATGCCGGACGGGGACGTACGGATCTCCGGGCGCGCGGTGGAGATCGTGGACCCGCCCGAGCTGCACCGGTACGCGGAGGAGACCGACTCCCCGCACCCGTTCCACCTCTTCCACGCGGATCTGACGGAGGTGGTCCACATCGCCGTCGAGGGCGACGACCTGGTGGTCACCGCCTGGACCCCGAACCACGGCATCCGCACGATCCGCCGCGGCAACGACGACGAGCCGCCCCGGGAGGGCTGAGCCTCCCGGGCCGGACGCCGCACGTTACGGGCGCCAGGTTCCGCTGCTCCACAGCGCGGCGCCCGTGCCCTGGGCGTAGATGACGAAGTTGCCGTCGGCCTGGAGCATCGCGTAGGCGCCGGTGTGCCCCCAGGTGCCGGTGCTCCACAGGCTGCCGCCCGTGGTGGGGCCGCCGCCCTTGCGGTAGACGACGAGGTTGCCGTCATCCTGCATGCGCGCGTACGCGCCCGGGCTGTAGAGGCCGGTGGTCCACAGGGTCTGGCCGGTCACGCGGTCGACGACGACCAGGTTGCCGTCCTGCTGCATCACCACCGCGGTCTTGGTGTCGTGCGTCCAGGCACCGGGGGTCAGGCTCTGGCCGGAGGTGAGCTTGGTGCTCCGCTGCCACGTCCCGGTGCCCCACAGGCCGGAGCCGGTGGCGCTGTAGAGGACGAGGTTGCCGTCGTCCTGAAGCCGGAGGGAAGCCCCGGGGTTGCCGAAGGTCCCGGAGGACCAGATGCCCACGCCGGCCTTGTTGTAGATGACGAAGTTGCCGTCGGCCTGGACCGTGCCGTAGGCGCCGGCGTTGCCGTAGGTGTTGCTGGCCCACAGCGCCACGCCGCTGCCCGAGCCCGCCTTGTAGGACACGACGAGGTTGCCGTCGCTCTGCATGGTCAGCTTGGCGTTGGCGCTCTCGATGGTGGAGCCGGGGCACAGCAGGTCGTTGCGGGCCCCGCCGGCCGCGTCGACATCGACGTAGTTGCGGTCGATGCTGAGCTGGATGCCGCCGTAGGTCTCCTTGGTGTCACCCACGAACTGGTGGGCGCGCCTAGTGCCCACCCACTGCTGGGTGCAGGCACTGAGACCCATGTCGGCGTCCGAGACGCCGGCGGAACCGTTCCAGTTGGCGGTCCACAGCACGTCGGGCATGGAGCCCGGCTTCTGGTCGTACGCCGCGCTCAGCGCCTTGGCGCCGGAGCCGACGGCGACGTAGGAGCCACTGCGGTAGCCCAGCTCGTGCAGCTTCTCCGTCCACGCCGTGAGGTAGGCGACGACGGGGGCGTCGAACTTGGCCCGGTCGCTGTAGGACTCGACGTTGTTGTACAGCAGCGAGCCCGGGTCCAGGCCGAGCGCCTGAGCGGCCGTCACGGCGCCGGAGGCGGCCGTGCGTCCCTGCTCGTCGGCGACGGCGAGATCCGTGGAGAGCTTGTTCGCCGGGTCGATCGCGCTGTTCCACGGCTGGGGGCCGACCCACAGCGGCATCAGGTGCCAGCCCGCGGTGGTCTGCGTACGCACCCAGTCGGCCGTCAGGTTCGGCTGGCTGCACCCACGCGCGCCGCCACCTATGTAGACGCCGATGGCGCGGTACGCGGAATTGGCCTTCCAGGCATTCATCGTGGTCTGGCTCGGCGCGGTGCAGGCATCGAAGCCCTCACCGCGGTAGGCGCTCGTGACCACACCGGCGGCGGCCGCGAGCGGCGCCACCGGCTGCGGGGCCGACTGCGGGCCGGCCTCCGGCAGGGACCGCTTCCCGGCCGTGGTGCCGGTACCCGTGCCGGTCGGCACGGCGCTCTCGATCATCTTGCGGACGGTCGCGGGCGAAGCCCCGTACGAGGCGGTGGCCATGATCCCCGGCTGCCGCAGCGCGTAGCGGAGCTCCTTGCTGACCGCCTTGGGGTCGGCGGGCAGGGCGGTTCCGGACGCCACGGTCACCGTGGGGATGTCCGCACGCTGCAAGGTGCCCTGGATCGGTTCCAGATGCAGGGTGTCGGCGCGGTCGGCGACCGCGCGGCCCGAACACTCGGACTGGGTCCCGGCGTGCCCGAGGTACAGGGTGGGCACGTCGAGACGCAGGCAGGCCTCGGGGTTGCGGTCGAGGTCGACGATCCGCCACGTGCCGGGAACGGTGACCTTCAGACCTTGGTATTCAACGACTCGGCCGTCGGCCGCCGTTGCAACGGGGGCCAGAGCAGAGAACAGCAGGGTGGCGCCGATCGCAGATCCCGTGAGACCGCGCAGCATGCTTCGGGACGACATTGAGCTCCGGATTCATAGATCAGGTTGAATGCCGGATCACTATATGCAGACTTCCCGCTCCATCAACGGGGTTATAAATGACCGGAGATGGGCCCTGGAACGGTATGGATCCCGGATTGCCGGAAGGCCCGGCATCTCCGGGATGTCCGCATCGTCCAGGGCGGTCAGCTGAGGGGGCCGGTGGGGGTGGGGGCGGCGGGGGTCACGTCCACCCAGTTGCGGTCGATGTTGATCGTGACCCCGCCGTAGGAGGCGTCGTGGTCGCCGCGGAATTGGTGGGCGCGGCGTGGACCGGCCCATTGGCGGGTTCCGGTGGGCAGGCCCATGTCGGCGTCGGCGACGGAGGCAGCGCCGTTCCAGCGGGCCACCCACAGGACGTCCGGCATGGCCTGCGGGGCCTGTTCGTAGTGGGCACTCAGCGCCTTGACCCCGGAGCTCGCCGAGACGTAGGCCGCCGCGCGGTAGCCCAGCTCGTGCAGCCGGACCGTCCAGGCCGTGAGGTAGGCGACGACCGGGGCGTCCCAGGTGGCCCGGTCCGTGTAGTTCTCCAGGTCGTTGTAGAGGACCGTGCCCTGCTCCAGGCCCAGGTTCCGGGCCGCGTCCACGGCGCCGTCCGCCTCCTCCCGGCCCTGCTCGTTGGCCTGGGAGGGGTCGGAGGACAGGCCGGTGCTGCTGCTGCGCCAGGGCTGCGGGCCGACCCAGATCGGCATCAGGTGCCAGCCCGCCTCCGCCTGGCGGCGGACCCAGTCGGCCGTGAGCTGCGGCTGGGCGCAGGCCCGGGCGCGGCCGCCGACGTAGATGCCGACGGCGCCGAAGGGGGAGTCGGCCCGCCAGGTGTCCATCGACCGCTGGGTGGGGGCGGTGCAGGCGTCGAAGCCCTCGCCGGTGAAGGGTTCCTGGTCGGTACGGGGGCCCGGGCCGGCGGCGACGGCCGGCTCGGCGACGACGGGCCGGGGGCCGGGCCTGGGGCGGGGGCCCGGGCCGCCGTGGCCGCCCGCCGCCGTGCGGGCCCGCGCCAGGACGGCTCGTACCGCGTCGGGCGAGACCCCGTACGAGACGGTGGCCATCAGCCCGGAGCGGCGCAGGGCGTACCGCAGCTCGTTGCTGCCGCCCTGGACCGGCGGCAGCTCTGCCCCGCCGTCGACCGCGAGGGTGGGGATGTCGGCGCGCGGCGGTGCCCCGTCGAGGGGCTCCAGGTGCAGGGTGTCGGCGCGGGCGGCGACGGCGCGGCCGGTGGTGCACTCGCTCTGGGCGCCGGCGTGCCCGAGGTAGAGGGTGGGCAGGTCGAGGCGCAGGCAGGCGCCGGGGTTGCGGTCGAGGTCGATGACCCGCCAGTCGGCGGGGACGGACAGGCGCAGCCCGCGGTAGTCGACGGTGCGACCGTCGCCGAGGGCGGCACGGGCGGGGTGTGCGGGGAGGCCGGCCGAGGCGGGGATCAGCAGGGCGGCGCCCAGCAGGCAGCGAAGCAGCGTACGGGAGGGCATGTGACCCACTGTTACCAGACGGCGGGACCCCTCAACTGCGGCGACCGCACGCGCAGATGGTCCGTATGGAGCAGTCGGCGCCCCGCACCCGCCCCGCCGGCCCGTCCTCCATGAATTCGACCAGCGGCAGCACCAGCTCCCACAGGTCCCGCTTGTCGACCTCCCGTACGAGGGCGTCCAGCTCCGCGTCGCCAGCCCGGCGGCGGCGTCCGCCACCACCTTCCGCGCGTCCGCGGGCAGTACGTCGACCAGCGGGAGGAACTCCCCCCACAGCGCGGTCGCCACGACGGCCCGTACGACTCCGGCCAGCACCTGGGGGTCGCGCAGCGAGTCGAGGCGGGCCACCGCGAGCCGTTCCTCCTCGCCGAGCAGGGCGACGAGCGGCAGGAGCGCCTCCCACAGCCCCTCGGCGTGCGTCACCCGCACGAGCGAATCGAGCTCGGCCCCGTCGAGGCGGGCCGTGAGCTGGGCGATCCCCAGCCGCTGGTCGCCGCCGACCATGCCGGCGACGGCGAGGGCTCCTCCCAAAGGCCGTCGGCCGCGGCGGCGCGCACGAGCGAGCCGAGCCGGTCGTCGCCCATGAGCTCCAGGATCCGCGGCAGCCGCTCGGGCAGGTCCACGTAGAAGCCGGCGCGCAAGACGGCGGTGTCGCCGACCTGTTCCAGGATCCGGCCGAGGACCCGGTCCCGCATGTGGCCGACGAACCGCCCCATGGTGAGGTGGTCGCCCCGCTCCGCCAGTACGACGGCGATCCGTACGACGAGCCCCTCGTCGAGCCGGTCCACGATCCCGGCGATCTTCCTCGGGTCGAGGTGGGCGCCGTCCGGCGACGGCGGCCGCCGGCCTGGGACCGAGCGCCTTCTGCGATATGGCGGCCGCCACCCCGGCCGGCACCAGCCTGGTCGCGGCGGCGATGCGGTCGAGCATCTCGGGCGCCCGGTCGTTCAGTCGGTGACCTGCTCCCGGAAGGCCCGTACGTCCGCGCTCGGCAGCCCGTCCAGGAATCCGAGGTCGGCGCCCTCCACGCCCAGCAGCCGGGCGACCTTCTCCAGCTCGGCGCGGCTCACCGGAACAGCACCTTGCGTACGGCGCCGCGCGCGAGGGCGGGAACCAGCTTGAGGGCTTCCCCGGCGGCCTGGTTCAGCCCGTCGGCCTGTCGGGACCGCTCGGCCCGCAGGGCGTCGGCGAGCCGCGCCAGCTCCTCGGCGGGCAGTTCCCTGAAGGAGTTGGGCGGCCTCCCGCCGCCCAACTCCGCGCCCAGCCAGCGGACGGGCCGGCACGGGCGCTGGGCCTCCTTCAGGGGGACTCCCTGACCACGGTCCCGGCGGCCCGCACCATGAAGACGTCCACCTCGTCCTGAGCCTCGACGGCGAATCCGTACCGCTCGTACAGCCGCTGCGCGGCGCTCCCCCGCAGCACGTTGAGCCGTACGTCCATCCACTGCGCGTCGGCCCGCTCCAACAGCCCGCGCAGCAACCGGGAGCCGATCCCCCGCCCCTGATGCTCCGCCGCCACGATGAAGTGCTCCAGCAGCAGACCGTCCCCGTCGGGCCGCACGGTGAAGCACCCGACCACCTGCCCGCGCGCCACGAGCACGGACGAATGCTCGGCGGAGAACGAGTCCAGCAGCCGCTGCCGCACCCGGTGCTCGTCGTAGCGCCCGAGCCGCTCCAGATCCCCCCGCATGACCTCGGCCCGCAACTCGGCGAGCACCTCGACATCCCCGCCCCGCGGCGCCCTGACCTCGACATCCATCCGGCCAGTATCCCAAGGAGCCCTGTCGGCGACGGAGGCCGAGCCCCGCGAACAAGCCAGAACTCGGCCGGCACCGACCGCTCTGCTTACTTTCACACCAGCTTGAAACCGGCCCGGGCCGACTTGCCCACACCCTCGTCGCAGATCTCGAACTCGTCGGCGAGCGCCCTCACCAACCACAGCCCTCGGCCACTCTGCGCGTCAGGGTCGGGCTGCTGGACAACAGGGCAACCAGGTCCGCTGTCGCGCACCTCGATCCACATGACCCCGTCTTCTCGCGCCAACCGCACCGAAAACTCACGCCCGGGCGGGACGCCGTGCAGCACGGCGTTCGCGGCGAGTTCGGAGGCGCAAAGCTTTATGTCGTCCCGCCGTTCGGACACCCCCCACTCGGCAAGCGTGTCGCCCACGAACTGACGGACCGCGCGAACCGAAGCGCGAGCCCGCCGGAAACGCTGCTGCCGGGACAAGGTCATAGACATCCCACCGCCTTAACGCTGAGCTTCCAAGGCCACACAGAACGTAGCGCTATTCGCGAAAAGCAGCAAGGTCGGCAAGGGTAGTTTGGATTGAAGTCGTCGCTTAACGTGGAGGACGGCAGGGCGAGTCGGGTCGGGCGCACAGGAGGCATCGTGAGCGGCAGCGGGTGGACCAGCACGTCGATGCCGTACCTCACGCCTCGCGCTTCCGGGGACACGGACGCGTGGAGCGAAGAGGCAACCGCCGCGGGACGTCGGGGCGGGCAGCGCATCCTGCACGCCGCGGAAATCACTGCCCCGCCCGAGGTCGCCGGCCTGCTCGGCCTGGCCGAGTCGAGCATCGTCGTGGCGCGCCGCCGGATCATCGAACTCGACGGCGAGCCGTCCGAATTGACCGACACCTACTATCCCGCGGACATCGCCGTCGGCACACCGTTGGCCGGCACGGCGAAGATCCGCGGCGGCGCCGTGACACTGCTAGCCGCCCTCGGACACGTCGGTGTACGGGTCGTCGAGAACGTGACGGCGAGGATGCCCAACTCCGACGAGCGCGAGCAACTGCGCCTCGGGCCCGGCGAACCGGTGCTTCAACTCGCCCGCGCCACCTACGACTCGGCGGACCGCACGATCCAGGCGGACGTGATGGTCATGCCGGCCGGACGCCAGCAGTTGCGGTACGAGATCAGGATCGGATGACCTTGCCCAGTTCCGGAGCCGCAGGGCTCGATCCACGGCCGCTCCACGCCCGCATCGCCGCCGACCTCCGCGACGAGATCATGAGCGGCTGCCTCGCGCCGGGAGCCAAGCTCCCCTCGACCGCGCAGCTGAAGGCACGGTTCGACGCCTCCAACGCCACGATCCAGAAGGCCTTGCAGCTTCTGAAGGGCGAAGGCCTGGCGATCGGCCGCGCAGGGTCGGCGGTGACCGTACGGGAGAACCGGCAGCGGACCGTCCGTCCGGCGGGGTCCCTCGCACCAGCGGCGGACGGAGCCGCTTACCCCTGGCTCGCCGAGGCCACCGACCGGCAGGCGGTCGCACGCAGCACGCTGCTGGCGGTCGAAGAGGTGCCGGTCGTCGGCGATGTCGCCCTCGCGCTCGGCCGCACGGAGGGCAGCCCGGCCGTGTGCCGCCGTCAGCTGATCAGCGTCGACGACGAGCCCGCCGAGCTCGTGTACTCGTACTACCCGCCGGACATCGCGCGCGGCACCGCCCTGGCGGAGCCGCGCCGCATCCGGGGCGGCACCCCGACCCTGCTGGCGGAACTCGGCTTCCCGCCACGCCGCAGCGTGGACCGGGTCTCCGCCCGGGTAGCGACGCAGGAGCAGTACAGCGCGCTGCGGCTGCCCGGAGACCTTCCGGTGCTGCGGACCCTGCGCACCGTGTTCGGCGACGGGGAGCTCCCCATCGAGGTCACCGTCATGGTGAAGGCCGGACACCTGTACGAGCTGCGGTACGAGTTCGCCGCCGAGTGACCGGCCCCGAACGCCACCGCGCCCGCCATCCCTGGTCGGGGACATGGCGGGCGCGGTGTCAGAGTTCCGCACGCCGTTGTACGGACCGTATGAGGGGTCCCGCCCTGGCGAGCGGGGGTACTGCCGGCGGTACCGGGTGCGCACCGACGGTCGGAGGCCGGCGCAGCCGGGCGAAGCCCGGGAGGCCGCCTGCGGCCGAGCGGTGCGAGCGCGGCGTCAAGAAGGAGCTCCGCACGCCGTTGTACGGACCGTATGAGGGGTCCCGCCCTGGCGAGCGGGGGTAC
>NZ_JBHWVJ010000095.1:19274-27943 GCF_042736725.1 Streptomyces sp. NPDC060028
GTGCGAGCGCGGCGTCAAGAAGGAGCTCCGCACGCCGTTGTACGGACCGTATGAGGGGTCCTCCCAAGGGAGGGGTGACGTGGTTACACCGTCAGGGAGCGGTCCGTCGGCTTGACCGGGTACGGGAGGGCGCTGGTGCCGGTCAGGAAGCGGTCCACGCCGCGGGCGGCCGAGCGGCCTTCCGCGATGGCCCAGACGATGAGCGACTGGCCGCGGCCCGCGTCGCCGGCGACGAAGACGCCGTCGACGTTGGTCGCGTAGGACGCGTCGCGGACGACGTTGCCGCGGGCGTCCAGCTCCAGGCCGAACTGGCCCACCAGGCCGTTGGCCTGGTCGGTGCCGGTGAAGCCCATCGCCAGGGTGACCAGCTGCGCGGGGAGGACGCGCTCGGTGCCGGGCTTCTGGACGAGCTTGCCGTCGACGAACTCGACCTCGACCAGGTGCAGGGCCTGGACGTTGCCGTCCTCGTCGCCCTCGAAGTGGGTGGTGGAGACGGAGTAGACCCGCTCGCCGCCCTCCTCGTGCGCCGAGGTGACCTTGTACAGCATCGGGAACGTCGGCCAGGGCTGCCCCGTGGGGCGGTCCTCGGACGGCTTCGGCATGATCTCCAGCTGCGTGACCGAGGCCGCGCCCTGGCGGTGGGCGGTGCCCACGCAGTCCGCGCCGGTGTCGCCGCCGCCGATGACGACCACGTGCTTGCCCTCGGCCGTGATGGGGGGCGCCACGTAGTCGCCCTCCTGGACCTTGTTCGCGAGGGGGAGGTACTCCATCGCGAAGTGGATCCCGCGCAGTTCACGGCCCGGGACCGGCAGGTCGCGGGAGACCGTGGCGCCCGCCGCGATCACGACGGCGTCGTACCGCTTGCGCAGCTTGACGGCGTCCAGGTCGCGGCCGATCTCCACGCCCGTACGGAACTTGGTGCCCTCCGCACGCATCTGCTCGATGCGGCGGTTGATGTGCACCTTCTCCATCTTGAACTCGGGGATGCCGTAGCGCAGCAGGCCGCCGATGCGGTCCGCCCGCTCGTACACGGCGACCGTGTGGCCGGCCCGCGTCAGCTGCTGGGCGGCGGCCAGACCCGCCGGGCCGGAGCCGATGACGGCCACGGTCTTGCCGGACAGGCGCTCCGGCGGCTGCGGAGTGACGTCGCCGTTGTCCCAGGCCTTGTCGATGATCGAGACTTCGACGTTCTTGATCGTGACGGCCGGCTGGTTGATGCCCAGCACGCACGCCGACTCGCACGGAGCGGGGCACAGACGGCCCGTGAACTCCGGGAAGTTGTTCGTTGCGTGCAGACGCTCGGAGGCGGCGGTCCAGTCCTCGCGGTACGCGAAGTCGTTCCACTCCGGGATCAGGTTCCCGAGCGGGCAGCCGTTGTGACAGAACGGGATGCCGCAGTCCATGCAGCGCCCGGCCTGCTTGCTGATGACCGGGAGCAGCGAGCCCGGGACGTAGACCTCGTTCCAGTCCTTCAGCCGGTCGGCCACGGGACGGGTGCAGGCGGTCTCGCGCGGGGTGGTGAGGAAGCCCTTAGGGTCAGCCATTGGTCGCCGCCTCCATCATCTTCTCGGTGGTCTCGGACTCCGAGAGTCCGGCCAGCTCAGCGGCGTCCTTGGCGGCGAGCACTGCCTTGTAAGCGGTCGGGATGATCTTGCTGAACCGGTCCACCGCGACGGACCAGTCAGCCAGGAGCTTCGCGGCCACGGTCGAGCCGGTCTCCTCCTCGTGGCGGCGCACCACGTCGTGCAGCCACTGCTTGTCCGCGTCGGCCAGGACGGTCTCGACGGCGCCCGCGTTGCCGACGTTGACGTTGTCGGGGTCGAGGTCGATGACGTACGCGACGCCGCCCGACATGCCGGCCGCGAAGTTGCGGCCCGTCTCGCCGAGGACGACGGCGTGGCCACCGGTCATGTACTCGCAGCCGTGGTCGCCCACGCCCTCCGAGACGACCAGTGCACCCGAGTTGCGGACGCAGAAACGTTCGCCGGTGCGGCCGCGCAGGAACATCTCGCCGCCGGTGGCTCCGTAGCCGATGGTGTTGCCGGCGATGGTGGAGTACTCGGCGAGGTGGTCGGCGCCGCGGTCCGGGCGGACCACGACTCGGCCGCCGGAGAGGCCCTTGCCGACGTAGTCGTTGGCGTCGCCCTCCAGGCGCAGGGTGATGCCGCTCGGCAGGAAGGCGCCGAAGGACTGGCCGGCGCTGCCCGTGAAGGTCAGGTCGATGGTGTTGTCGGGCAGGCCCGCGCCACCGAACTTCTTGGTGACGTGGTGGCCGAGCATGGTGCCGACGGTCCGGTTGATGTTGCGGATCGCGACCTGGGCGCGGACCGGCTGGGCGTTCTCGGCGGAGTCGGCGTTCAGCGCGTCGGCCGCGAGTTCGATGAGCTCGTTGTCGAGGGCCTTGGCCAGACCGTGGTCCTGCTCGATGAGGGCGTGGCGGACCGCACCGTCGGGCAGCTCGGGCACGTAGAAGAGGGGCTCGAGGTCGAGGCCCTGCGCCTTCCAGTGCGTGACGGCCTTGCTGGTGTCGAGCAGTTCGGCGTGACCGACGGCCTCCTCGATCGAGCGGAAGCCCAGCTCGGCGAGGAGCTCGCGCACCTCCTGCGCGATGAACTCGAAGAAGTTGACGACGAACTCGGGCTTGCCGGAGAACCGGTCGCGCAGGACCGGGTTCTGGGTGGCGATGCCGACCGGGCAGGTGTCCAGGTGGCAGACGCGCATCATGACGCAGCCGGAGACGACGAGCGGCGCGGTCGCGAAACCGAACTCCTCGGCGCCGAGCAGCGCGGCGATGACCACGTCGCGGCCGGTCTTGAGCTGGCCGTCCGTCTGGACCACGATGCGGTCGCGCAGCCCGTTGAGCAGCAGGGTCTGCTGGGTCTCGGCGAGGCCGAGCTCCCAGGGACCGCCCGCGTGCTTCAGCGAGGTGAGCGGGGAGGCGCCCGTACCGCCGTCGTGGCCGGAGATGAGGACGACGTCCGCGTGCGCCTTGGAGACGCCCGCCGCGACGGTGCCCACGCCGACCTCGGAGACCAGCTTCACGTGGATGCGGGCGACCGGGTTGGCGTTCTTGAGGTCGTGGATCAGCTGAGCCAGGTCCTCGATGGAGTAGATGTCGTGGTGCGGCGGCGGGGAGATCAGGCCGACACCCGGGGTGGAGTGCCGGGTCTTGGCGACCCACGGGTAGACCTTGTGGCCGGGCAGCTGGCCGCCCTCGCCGGGCTTGGCGCCCTGGGCCATCTTGATCTGGATGTCGTCCGCGTTGACCAGGTACTCGCTCGTGACACCGAAGCGGCCGGAGGCGACCTGCTTGATGGAGGAGCGGCGCGCCGGGTCGTACAGGCGGTCCGGGTCCTCGCCGCCCTCACCGGTGTTGGACTTGGCGCCCAACTGGTTCATCGCGATGGCGAGGGTCTCGTGCGCCTCCTTGGAGATGGAGCCGTACGACATGGCGCCGGTGGAGAAGCGCTTGACGATGTCGGCGACCGACTCGACCTCGTCGACGGAGATCGACGGCCGGGCCCCCGACTCATCGGTCCGGAATCCGAAGAGCCCGCGGAGCGTCATCAGGCGCTCGGACTGCTCGTTCACCCGGTCCGTGTACTGCTTGAAGATGTCGTACCGGCGGTTGCGGGTGGCGTGCTGGAGGCGGAAGACCGTCTCCGGGTCGAACAGGTGCGGCTCGCCCTCGCGGCGCCACTGGTACTCGCCGCCGATCTCCAGCGCGCGGTGCGTGGCCGCGATGCCGGAGGCCGGGTACGCCTTGGCGTGGCGCGCGGCCACCTCCTTGGCGATGACGTCCAGGCCCGCGCCGCCGATCTTGGTGGCGGTGCCGTTGAAGTAGGTCTCGACGAACTCGTCGTTCAGGCCGACGGCCTCGAAGACCTGGGCGCCGCGGTAGGAGGCGACGGTGGAGATGCCCATCTTGGACATGACCTTCAGGACGCCCTTGCCGAGCGCGTAGATCAGGTTCTTGATGGCCTGCTCCGGCTCCAGGCCGGACAGGAAGGTGCCCGCGCGCAGCAGGTCCTCGACGGACTCCATGGCGAGGTACGGGTTCACGGCCGCGGCGCCGTAGCCGATGAGCAGCGCGACGTGGTGGACCTCGCGGACGTCGCCGGCCTCGACCAGCAGCCCCACCTGGGTGCGCTGCTTGGTGGCGATGAGGTGGTGGTGCACGGCGGAGGTGAGCAGCAGCGACGGGATCGGCGCGTGCTCGGCGTCCGAGTGGCGGTCCGAGAGGACGATCAGGCGGGCGCCGTTCTCGATGGCCGCGTCGGCCTCGGCGCGGATCTCCGCGATCCGCGCGGCCAGCGCGTCGCCGCCGCCCGAGACCCGGTAGAGGCCCGAGAGGGTGGCCGCCTTCATCCCCGGCATGTCGCCGTCGGCGTTGACGTGTATCAGCTTGGCGAGCTCGTCGTTGTCGATCACCGGGAAGGGCAGGGTGACGCTGCGGCAGGACGCGGCGTTCGGGTCCAGCAGGTTGCCCTGGGGGCCGAGCGAGGACAGCAGCGAGGTGACGAGCTCCTCGCGGATGGCGTCCAGCGGCGGGTTGGTGACCTGCGCGAAGAGCTGCGTGAAGTAGTCGAAAAGCAGCCGCGGGCGCTCGGACAGGGCCGCGATCGGGGAGTCCGTACCCATGGAGCCGAGCGGCTCGCCGGCGGTACGGGCCATCGGCGCGAGGATGACGCGCAGCTCTTCCTCGGTGTAGCCGAAGGTCTGCTGGCGGCGGGTGACCGAGGCGTGGGTGTGGACGATGTGCTCGCGCTCGGGCAGGTCCGACAGCTCGATCTCGCCGGTCTCCAGCCATTCGGCGTACGGAGCGGCGCCGGCGAGCTCGGACTTGATCTCGTCGTCCTCGATGATCCGCTTCTGGGCGGTGTCGACGAGGAACATCTTGCCGGGCTGCAGGCGGCCCTTGCGGACGACCTTGGCCGGGTCGATGTCGAGCACGCCGACCTCGGAGCCCAGCACGACGAGGCCGTCGTCGGTGACCCAGTAGCGGCCGGGGCGCAGGCCGTTTCGGTCCAGGACCGCGCCGACCTGGGTGCCGTCGGTGAAGGTGACGCAGGCCGGGCCGTCCCAGGGCTCCATCTGCGTGGAGTGGTACTTGTAGAACGCGCGGCGGGCCGGGTCCATCGAGGTGTGGTTCTCCCACGCCTCGGGGATCATCATCAGCACGCTGTGCGGCAGGGAGCGGCCGCCGAGGTGGAGCAGCTCCAGGACCTCGTCGAAGGAGGCGGAGTCGGAGGCGTCCGGGGTGCAGATCGGGAAGATCCGGTCCAGTGCGCCCTCGCCGAAGGCGTCCGACACCAGCTGGGACTCGCGGGCCTTCATCCAGTTGCGGTTGCCCTTGACCGTGTTGATCTCGCCGTTGTGCGCGACGAAGCGGTACGGGTGGGCGAGCGGCCAGGACGGGAAGGTGTTCGTCGAGAACCGCGAGTGGACCAGCGCGAGCGTGGAGGCGAAGCGGCGGTCGGAGAGGTCCGGGAAGAAGGGCTCCAGCTGGCCGGTGGTCAGCATGCCCTTGTAGACGATGGTGCGGGCGGAGAGCGACGGGAAGTAGACCCCGGCCTCGCGCTCGGCGCGCTTGCGCAGCACGAAGGCCTTGCGGTCCAGCTCGATGCCGCTGGTGCCTCCACCGGACACGAACAGCTGGGAGAAGGCCGGCATGGTGGCGCGGGCGCCGTTGCCGAGCAGGTCGGGCGTCACCGGGACCTCGCGCCAGCCGAGGACCGTCAGGTTCTCCTCGGCGGCGATGGCCTCGATCTGCTCCACGGCGACGGCCTGTGCGGTGCCGTCGGCGGGGAGGAAGGCGATGCCGACGGCGTACGCGCCGGCGGCGGGGAGCTCGAATCTGGTGACCTCGCGCAGGAACGCGTCCGGTACCTGGGAGAGGATTCCGGCGCCGTCGCCCGAGTCGGGCTCGGATCCGGTGGCGCCTCGGTGCTCAAGGTTCCGCAATACGGTCAGCGCCTGCTCGACGAGCGTGTGGGTCGCCTCGCCGGTGAGGTTCGCCACGAAACCGACGCCACAGGCGTCCTTCTCGTTGCGCGGGTCGTACATGCCCTGCTGGGCGGGGCGACCGTCCATGGGCGACCAGGCGGTGTTGCTGAGGCCGGTCGCGGAGTGCGTGGATGCGGAACGCATCGGCTCTCCCGTCGTCGTCGTGGCATATGTGCATAGCCGAGGGACGACGTTGGCCCTCTGCGAAATTTCGTGCAGATTACATGATGACGACAATCCCGAGAAGCGGATATGCCATTCCAGCATGCGGACACTGCGCGAAGCAGAAAAGAGGGGACTTTCGCAGGCGTGGGGCCGAATCGACCACGGGGCGAAGGTCCCGACGCGGGGTGGGCCTCATTGCCCGCAGCGCCCTGGTCTGATGCCCGGCGGACATGGGATCGAAACCGCCGAGTAACTGACTACTTATGTTGCGTGCTGCATAGTGTCTCACTCCCAGCGTGGTCAGCCTATGGCTCCGCCGATCCAGGTTCCCAGGATGTACGTCACACCCGCGGCCGCGCCACCCAGGACGAGCTGCCGCAGACCGCTGTACCACCAGGACCTGGCGGTGACCCGGGAGACGACCGCGCCGCAGGCGAAGAGCCCCACCAGGGCCAGCAGCACCGCGGGCCACAGGCTCGTGGCGCCGAGCAGGTACGGCAGTACGGGGAGCAGCGCGCCCAGCGCGAAGGACCCGAAGGAGGACACGGCCGCGACCAGCGGCGACGGCAGGTCGTCGGGGTCGATCCCGAGCTCCTCGCGGGCGTGGATCTCCAGCGCCTGCTCGGGGTCGCGGGACAGTTGCATGGCCACCTCGCGGGCCAGCGCCGGCTCGACCCCGCGCGAGACGTAGAGCTCGGCGAGCTCCTCCATCTCGTCGACCGGGTGCCCCAGCAACTGCTGGCGCTCTATGTCGAGTTCGGCCAGGACGAGCTCACGCTGCGAGGCGACCGAGGTGTACTCTCCGGCCGCCATCGAGAAGGCGCCGGCGGCGAGGCCGGCCAGGCCGGTGACCACGATGGTGTGCGGGGCAACGGCGCCGCCGGCCACACCGGTCATCAGGGCGAGGTTCGAGACGAGGCCGTCCATCGCACCGAAAACAGCCGGCCGCAGCCATCCGCCGTTGACGTCGCGGTGCGTGTGATTGTCACGGTGGGCGGTGTGCAGCGGTGCTTCGATGTCGATGATGGACATGCCGGTCATCTCCCCTTTTGTACGAGTGGGTACGCGGAGGCAACGCCGCGCACGACACGCAGGCACCCACTCCCCCTGAACACCTCGAAACTACGCACGATTTCGGTCGCCCGCCAGCAAGGTAGGCCGTACTTACCTGGGGTTTTACGGGTCGGCGACCGGGTGACGACGATGCGGGCGGGGTGTTTCACGACGAGCGACAAACCGTATGCCGTGGCACAAATCCCCCAAGGGCTCAAGATGAGTCCATCAAGTGGAGAGGCGCGCCATGGAGCTGATTGCATGCAATCCGCAGGTCCTCCTCGAACGGGCCCGGGGCGCTCTTCTCGGACTCGCGGTGGGTGACGCGCTGGGCGCCCCCGCGGAGAACATGAAGCCGTCGCAGATCCGGGCGAAGTGGGGCCGGATCGAGGGCTTCGTGTCGGAGGACCCGGCGGGCACGGACGACACCGAGTACGCGATCTTCTCGGGGCTGCTGCTGGCCCGCCACGGCTCGGCGCTCACGGTCTCGCACGTGGAGCGGGCCTGGCACCACTGGATCGCGGACCTCGACGAGGGACCGTTCCGCGGGGCCGGCTTCTCCGAGCGGGGCACGCTGGAGAACCTCCGGCGCGGGCTCGCGGCCCCGATCTCGGCGCAGCACCGCCACGCGTGGTCGGACGGCCTGGCCATGCGGGCGGCCCCCTTCGGGGTCTTCGCGGCGGGCCGCCCGGCGGAGGCGGCGCGCCTGGTCGCGATCGACGGCTGCGTGAGCCACGACGGCGAGGGCATCTACGGCGGCCAGGCGGTGGCGGCGGGGGTCGCGGCGGCGATGGCGGGCGGCAGCGCGGCCTCGGTGATCTCGGCGGCACTGTCGGTCATCCCGTCCGACTCCTGGACGGCCCGCTCCCTGCGCCGGGCGGTGACGGCCGCCCCGCGCGGCGAGCGGGCGGTCCGCTCGGCGGTCGTGATCGGCGGCTACCCGTGGACGGACCTGGCCCCCGAGGCCGTCGGACTCGCCTTCGGGGCGTTCGCCGCGTACGGCGGCGACTTCGCGGGCTCGGTGCTGATGGCGGTGAACATGGGCCGGGACGCGGACACCACGGCGGCGGTGGCGGGCGCGCTGTCCGGTGCGATGGCCGGTACCTCCGCGATCCCTTCCACCTGGTCCTCGGCGATCGGCCCGGTCCGCGGCAGCTGCCTCCCCTCGATGCGCGGCTACCACGTCCTGGACATCGCGGACCTCCTCACCCCGGAATACGAGACCCCCCGATGACCCCACCCCCGGCCCCCGCGCCCTTCACCCCGGACCCCCTGTCCGAGCTGCCCCCTACGGCCGGACCCCCGCCGACGGCGGCTCCGGCGACGGTGTCGGCTCCCGTGTCCGCCCCGGCCGTCGCGCCTGCGCCGGCGGCGGCGTGGGGCCCCGCGCCGGCGTCCACGCACGCACGGGAGCCCGCGTCGGCCCCGGGGCCCGGGGCCGCGGC
>NZ_JBHWVJ010000096.1:0-27860 GCF_042736725.1 Streptomyces sp. NPDC060028
GCCCCCGAACCCCGTCAACGCCACCGAGCACACGAGTCCCGAACGTCACCCCGCCCGCGGTCGGCCGGCCGCTCCCGCCGCCACGAAGCGGACCACCGTCCCCGGGCGCGCCTGGGCCGCCGCGTCCAGGGCGGGGCCCCGCGGGACCACGCCGATCACCGGGTAGCCGCCGGTCACGGGATGGTCGGCCAGGAACACCACCGGGCGGCCGTCCGGCGGGACCTGGACCGCGCCCAGGACCATGCCCTCGCTCGGGAGTTCCCCGGTCCGGGCCCGGGTCAGCGGCGGACCTTCCGTGCGCAGGCCGATCCGGTTCGAGGCCGCCGAGACCCGGTAGTGCGCCCGCCACAGCCCCGCGGTCGAAGCCGGGGTGAACCAGTGCGCCCTGGGCCCCGGCCGGAGCGGGAGCACCAGTTCCGTCGGGGGGCCCGGTGCGGCCGGGGCGTCGACCCCGTCGACCGGGTCCGGGCCCGGGGCGCCCACCGGGAGCAGCGCCCCCGCCGACAGTGCGGCGGGGCCCAGGCCCGACAGCAGGTCGGTGGAGCGACTGCCAAGGACCGGCTCTGCGGCGAACCCTCCCCGCACGGCGACATAGCTGCGCAGGCCCGACTCCGCCCGGCCGATGTCCACCTCCGCCCCTGCCCGGAGCCGGACCGGGGCTCCCCAGGCCACCGGGTGACCGCAGGCTCGTACAGCACAGGGCGCGCCCGTGACCGCGATGACCACCGGGGCCAGGGCGCGCAGACGCACGCCGTCCAGGGTCGTCTCCAGCGTGGCGGCCTGCGGCGGGTTGCCCACCAGGCGGTTGGCCAGCCGGTGCGCTCCCGTGTCCAGGGCCCCCGACCGGGGCACGCCCAGGTGCGCGTACCCGGGCCGGCCCAGGTCCTGGACCGTGGTCAGCGCGCCGGGCCGCAGCACCTCGAGGCCGTTCACGGGCCGGTTCACGAGCCCTCCTGCGTGAAGCGCACCCGTACCCCGGGCGCGAACAGCGCGGCCGGCTCCCGCCGCGGGTCCCAGAGCACCGCCCGTGTGGATCCGATCAGCTGCCAGCCGCCGGGGGAGGAGCGCGGGTAGACGCCCGCGTACTCGCCGGCCAGGGCCAGCGAGCCGGCCGGTACCGCCGTACGGGGCGTGGCCCGGCGGGGCAGGTGGAGGTGTCGGGGGAGCCCGGTCAGGTAGCCGAACCCGGGCGCGAAGCCGCAGAACGCCACCCGGAAGCCGGTACCGCCGACGATCCCCGGCACCTCGCCCTCGGCCACCCCCCACAGCCGGGCCACCTCCGCCAGGTCCGGGCCGTCGTACCGCACCGGGACCGTGATCAGCGGCCCCTCGGCCGCGGCGAGCGGCGCGACCTCCCAGCGGGCGATGCGGGACGCGAGCGCGCGCGGATCCGCGATCCCGTCCAGCAGCACGGTCCGCGCGGCGGGCACGATGTCTCCTACGCCGCCCAGCTCGCCCGCGTCGCGCCGGCGCAGCAGCTCCGCGTGCAGCGCGGCGACCTCGGCGGCCGAGTCCACCTCGAGGAGCAGCGCCTCGGCGCCGACCGGCAGCGCCCGGACGCTCACGCGAAGGCCTCCACCCGGATCCCGGCCGCGTCCAGCGCCTGCCGGACGCGCCGTGCGAGCCCGGCCGCGCCGGGGGTGTCCCCGTGCAGGCACAGCGAGCGCGCGGCCACCGCGATGCGGGAGCCGTCGGCGGCCGTCACCGCGCCCTCGGCGGCCATGCGTACGGCGCGTTCGACGACGGCGTCCGGGTCGGCCACCACCGCTCCGGTCTCCCCGCGGGGCACCAGGGTTCCGGCCGGCGTGTAGGCGCGGTCCGCGAAGGCCTCCGGGACGGGGGTCAGCCCGGCCTCCTCGGCGGCGTTGAGCAGCAGAGATCCGGGCAGGCCGAGCACGGGCAGCGCCTCGGCCGGGGCGGCCAGCCGCACTCCGGCGACGACCGCGGCCGCCTGGTCGGCGTCGTACACGGTGCGGTTGTACAGCGCGCCGTGCGGTTTGACGTACGACACCCGGGAGCCGGCCGCCCGCGCGAAGACCTCCAGCGCGCCGATCTGGTAGGCCACCTCGTCGGCGAGCTCGCCCGCCGGGACGTCCATGGAGCGCCGGCCGAAGCCGGCGAGGTCGCGGTACGAGACCTGCGCGCCGATCCGTACCCCGCGGCTGGCGGCCAGCTCGCAGACGCGGCGCATGATGGACGGGTCCCCCGCGTGGAAGCCGCAGGCCACGTTGGCACTCGTGACGACGGACAGCAGGGCCTCGTCGTCGGTCAGCGTCCAGCGCCCGAATCCCTCGCCGAGGTCGGCGTTGAGGTCGATCGGAGGCGTGCCCCGAGGTGTGATCAGAGGTGTGATCATGGAAGCCATGCGGTGAGCGTAGAACAGCGCCCGCGCCGGGTCCCCTTGGTGTTGCGGGGCGCCGGGGACCGATCCGGCCGAACCATGCCGTTTGGGATGTTGTCAGTGTCAGCGCCTAGTCTTTGTCCGTGACTCTCCCCGCCCCGGCCAAGACCCTCCCGTCCCCGGCGCCGGGCCCGGCCGCCGACGAGGGCCTGGCTCGGCGGCTGCGCGCGCTCGCCTGCACCGCTCCGCTGCACGACCTCGACGTACGCAAGGCCAATCTGGCCGGCGAGTACGGGGTCTACGCGATGGCGGAGGTGGCCCTCGCCGCGATCGACCTGGTCACCCTCAACATGGACTTCGACACCGGAGCCGACCACGAGCAGATAGTGGCCAGGCTGCTGCCGCGCGTCGCCGCGCAGGCGCCGGGCCGCCCGGCGGCGGAGCACGAGCGGGTGGCCCGCTGGGTGCTGGAGAACCTGATCAACGTGGGCAGCGTGGACCGCGGCTTCCGCGCGATCTACGGCACGTTCGGGCCCGACGGGGTGTATGTCCGCCGCGACTACGACTTCAAGCTGATCGAAGAGGTGCCGGGGTACGGCGGCGCGGTGTACCTGCGCACCACGGACGAGGCCGTGAACGTACTCGTCGGCGCCCTCGACACGGACGTCACCAGTGCGCAGATCGCGGCCGAGGTGAAGCTGGAGGTCCTGATCAGCCGGGGCCGGCTGGCGGACGCCCAGCTCGCGGCGGAACAAGCCCGCTACCGGACGGTGCAGTACGCCGAGACCCTGCGCCGCACGCTGGACGCGACGCGGCGCAATGTCCGCGCGGTGGACTGGCTGGTGGCCGTCCCGGACATGATCGCCGAGGCGCTCGACCACGTCGCGGACCGCTACCGCCACGAGAACGCGATCCTCACCAACATCCGCAAGGCGCGCGACGAGGCGGAGGAGCCGGACAACAGGCGGCGCGCCGCCGAGCTCGTGGACATCGTCAAGGACTGCATCCGCCGGCACACCCAGCTCCAGTCGCGCCTGCTGGACGCCGGCCCGCTGTTCCGTGCCGAGCAGGACCGCCAGGCCTTCGCCGCGCCCGCGCCGCGCTTGGGCATCGACCTGTACGGCCAGTTGGTCGCCCCCGTGCTGCCGCTGGCGGTGGAGCGCGCCTCCCGTGTGACGGACGCCTTCTTCGCCGCCGGCGCGGGTCTGCGCACCCCGGTCTCGGTGCGGGTCGGCGACCTCGTCGAGATACTGCTGACCCCGCCGGTGGAGCGGGAGCACCTCGGCGCGGAGATGCCGGAGCCGGACCTCATCGCGACCCCGGACGACAGCCGCTTCAGCGAGGAGCAGCTCGCCGCCGCGATGGAGCTCCTCGACCTCCCGCACGACGCCCCGCGCCGGCTGTCCGGGCTCCTTGCGCAGGCCCGTCGCGCCGATCCGGACCTGCCGTACCTGGTGGCCCTGCTGGCCGTCCACGCGGCGAGCCCGGCGGTGGGCACGGCGTACCGCCAGGGCGAGGAGCGGCTGCTGTTCGCCGTGGACGACGGTGCCGAGCTCGACGACCCGGAATTCGGCGGTGCGGACCTGATCGTCGGCACCGCGCTCCTGGACGCGGCCGCGATGACCGCGGACCGCACGGAGGCGGCATGACCCCGGCGGCGCCCCGGGCGGCCACCCGCACCCCCGCGACGCCCGGCCGACGACGGGTCCCCCGACCCGCGCCCCCGACAAGCCACCGCGCCGCGCCGGCCGCTGCCCCGGCGATGTGCCGAGCCGTCGCGCGGGCTGCGGGTCGCACCGCCGTGCCCGCCCGGTGCGAGCCCGGTTCCCTGGCGGGACGCAAGACCGCCGGGGCGGTCCGCGGCCGCAGGGTTGGCGGGGCCGGGTCGCGTACTGGCATGGCTGCCGCATCGGCCGCTGCCCTGGCGGGCCGCCGAGCCGTCGCGCGGGATGCGGGTCGCACCGCCGTCCCCGCCTGGTGCGGGACCGGTGCGGGCCGCCGAGTGCCGGTCCGCGGCCGCAGGGTCGGCGCGGCCGGCGCCCCGGCGGGGTGCCGGGGCGTCGTGCCGGGCGGGGGCCGCGCGCTCGGGCGGCCGCCGGGCCGCCACCGCCGGCCGGACCCCGGGGCACCCGCGGACGCGACCCCGCGCCGCACTGACGAAGACCACCGCACCGCCGAGGAGACGTACCCGTGAGCGAGCACCACGCCGAGCACCCCGCGTGGAGTGGGGCCGACGCGCCGTCGGCCCCCGCCGCGCCCGCCCCCGGAGGGACCGTCACGCCCGCCGACGCGGCCGACGCCGCCCGGCTCGTCGCCTTCGGGCTGCAGCCCAAGCTGCTGCCCGCCCGCGACGCCGAGTACGCCGAGCTGCTGCGCCGCTACCGCGAGGACCCCGCCTTCGGGCGGCTCGCCGACGCCGTCGCCACCGGCCTCGGGCTGGTCGTCCTGGAGGTGTCGCCCCGCGCCGGCATGGCCGTCGCCGCCGGTGAGGACTCCGTCTTCGCCGTCCGCATGGGCGACTACGCCCGCCGCACCACCGCCGACTCCGCGGACCGCTTCCTGCACGGCCTCGCCCACCTCGCCGTCGCCGCCCTCGCCTTCCCCCGCCCCGAGGACCTCGCCGACGACGGCTACATCGGCCGCATCACCGTCAACGGCGTCGACGCCTTCGTCCGGCAGACCTGCCGCCGCCTGGAGGAGCGCGCCGAGGAGCTCGGCGAGAACACCGACCCCGCCTCCGACGCCCCCGGCCTGGAGGCCGCCTGGCGCGTCTACGCCCGCCGCAGCGCGACCGGCGCCACCAAGGACGCCCGCCGCCTGGCCGGCTCCACCACCGGCATCGTCGGCAAGGCCGCCGCCTTCCTCACCGAATCCGGCTTCCTCCAGCGCACCGGCGACGACGCCGGCGGCACGTACCGCACCACCCCCCGCTACCAGCTCCAGGTCCGCGACATGGCGGGCAGCGCGGCCATGGCCGAGCTCCTGGAACTCGGCGTGGTCCCCGTCAGCGACGGCTGCGCCACGCTCCTGCCGCCGCCCGAGGGCGACGACCTGGAGCTCGCCGCCGACGCGGGCCTGCCGTTCCACGCCTGAGTCACCCGTCCCCGTACGACCTACGAAAGACCACGAGAGTCCGCCGCCATGTACGAGCTGTCCCGGATCCGTCTCTACTCCATCGGGCCCGCCGGCGCACGCTACGCCGACACCGTGCTCGACCTGCGCGGAGTCGGCGAGCCGGTGCCCCACCCGGCGCCCACGCAGGCGGAGTTCTTCGAGGACGAGCCGACCGGCCCGCCGCGCCGCCCCGCGCCCGCGGGCGTGCTCTTCCTGGAGAACGGCGGCGGCAAGTCCGTCCTGCTCAAGCTGATCTTCTCGGTGATGCTCCCCGGCCACCGCAACACCCTCGGCGGCGCGAGCTCCGGCGTGCTGCGCAAGTTCCTGCTCGCCGACGACTGCGGCCACGTGGCCCTGGAGTGGCAGCACACCCAGACCGGCGAGTGCGTGGTCGTCGGCAAGGTCAGCGAGTGGCGGGGCCGCCAGGTCTCCAACGACCCGCGCAAGTTCGCCGAGGCCTGGTACTCCTTCCGCCCCGGCCCGGGCCTGAGCCTCGACAACCTGCCCGTCGCCGAGGCCACCGCCGTGCGGCCGTCCGTCGAAGGCGCCTCCGGAGCCCAGGGCCGCCGCCGCACCATGAAGGGCTTCCGCGACGCCCTCACCGAGGCCGGCAAGGCGTACCCGCACCTCGAGGTGTACTTCGAGGAGATCCACGACCGCTGGAACGAGCACCTCACCGAGCTCGGGCTCGACCCGGAACTCTTCCGCTACCAGCGCGAGATGAACGCCGACGAGGGCGAGGCCGCCGGCCTCTTCGCGGTCAAGAAGGACTCCGACTTCACCGACCTGCTGCTGCGCGCCGTCACCGACACCCGTGACACCGACGGCCTCGCCGACCTCGTCCACGGCTTCGGCAACAAGCTCGGCCGCCGCGCCGAGCTGATGGCCGAACGCGAATTCACCGCCGGCTCGGTGGACCTGCTGACCCGCATCGTCGAGGCCGCCGCGACCCGCTCCCGGCTGCGTGACGTCCACGCCGGCGCGGAACGCCGTACGCGCACCCTCGCCCGGCGGCTGTCCGCCCGCGCGGGCGAGGAGCGCGGCCGCGCCGCCGACCTCGCCCAGCGGGTCACGGGCGCCGCCCACGAGGTCACCGCCGCCGAGTCCGCGCGGGCCCGCAGCGCCGCCGTCTCCGCCGAACTCGCCTACCGGCACGCCTCGCTGGCGCTGACCGTCGCCGACAAGGCCGCCGCCGCCCAGCGCCGCGAGCTCCTCGAAGCCCGCACCCTGCACGCCGCCTGGCAGGCCGCCGAGAACGTGCTGCGCCACCGTGCCGCCGCCGACCGCTCCGCCCGCGTCGCCGCCGCCATCCTGGAGGCCGAGCGGGACGCCGCCCCGGCGCTCGCCGCGCGCGCCACCGCCGCCGCCGAGCTCGTGCGGGCCCTGCACACCGCCGCCGGGCACGGCGAACGCGTCGCCAACGAGGAGGAAGAGCGTTCCGCCGGACTGCAGGCCGCCGGCGAAGCCGCCCACCGCGACGCCACCGCCGCCGCCACGGCCGCCCAGCGCGCCCGCAGCGAGGCCGAGCACCTGCGCTCGCGCCTGGCCGAGGTCGAGCAGGAGACCGCCGAGGCCGTACGGGCCGGCTGGCTCGACGACACCGCCCCCGACGCCGACCCGGCCCGCGCAGCCCTGGCCGCCAGCGACGCCGAGAAGACCGCCGTGGCCGCCTGGGACGAGTCCCGCGAGGCCGCGCGCACCACCTCTGACGCCGCCCGCGAGGCCGCCGCCGCGGAATCCCGCGCCGAACTCACCGCCGCCCGCGCCGCGGACGCCGCCGACGCGGCCGAGGCCGCCCACGACGCCGAGTACCGGGCGGCCGCCTCCCTCGCCGAATCCCCGCGCCTGGCCGCCCTCCTGGGCCTCCCGTCGGGCCCGGACGAGCCGTTCCCGCACCAGCGCGCGGGCCAGGCGGCCGTCTCCGGCGCCGCGGGCCCGGGCGCCGCACCGGGCGCAGCCCAGGACGCCCCGGCCGCCGGCGTCCTGACCCCCGAGGACCTCGACCGCGGCGCCGACGACCTGCGCACCCTGCTCGCCGACGGAGTCGCGGCGGCCGAGCGCCAACTGTTCGAGCTGCGCACCGCCGCCGCCGACGACGCCCGCATCCTCGGCGCCCTCGGCGACGGCGGCCTGCTGCCGCCCGGCCCCGACGTCCTCGCCACCGTCGAGTACCTCGGCGAACACGGCATCCCCGCCCTGCCCGGCTGGCGCTACCTCGCCCAGTCCGTGGCCCCCGCCGACCACGCCGCCGTCCTCGCCGCCCGCCCCGAACTCGTCGACGGCGTCGTCATCACCGACCCCGACACGCACGCCCGGGCCCGCGAGGTGCTCTCCGGCGCGGCGCTGCTGCCCCGCTCCACCGTCGCCGTGGGCACCGCTGCCGCGCTGCTGGCGCCGACGCCGCCCGAGGACGGCGATTCGGCGGCGTCCAGTATTTTCATCGTTCCGCCGAACCCGGCCATGCACGACGAGGGCGCCGCCGACGAGGAGCGCCAGGCCCTGCGCACCCGCGCGAGCGCCCGCGACACCCGGATCCGGGACCTGGCCGCCCGGCTCTCCGGCGACCGCGAGCTCGCCGCCCGCCTGACCTCCTGGCGCACCGGGTGCCCGCCCGGCCGCCTCGCCGAGCTCGCGGAGCAGGCGCAGGCCGCCCGTGCGTTCGCCGAGGAGGCCGACGCCGAGCTCGCGGAGACCCGTACCGTACGCGCCGAGGCGGACGAGGCGGCCGCCGACGCCGCCCGGGTCCGCGAGGAGCGCCAGGACGCCGCCCAGCGTGCCCGCCGCGTCGCCGACGCCCTCGCCGGCCTCGCCTTCCGCCTGCGCGAGCGGGCCGACTGGCAGGCCAAGCTCCGCGAACTCGCCGACGACGCCGCCGAGTCCGAGGCCCGCGCCGAGGTGTGCCTCGACCGGGCCCGCGCCGCCGACGAGGACCGCCGCGCCGCGCAGCGCGCCGCGGACGACGCCCGCCGCACCGCCCGCGCCCTGCGGGCCGAGCGCGCCGAGATCGCGGGCGCCCCCGAGCCGCTCCCCGAGGCCGACGGGGCCCCGAAGGCCCCACTGCCGGACCTGCGCGAGGCCTACCGCGCCGCCTCCCAGCTCTACGAGAAGGTCGGCGTCGGCGCCGACCTGCGGGCCGAGCAGGCCCGCGCGGAGAGCGACGAGAGCGCCGCCCTCGCCGAACTCGACCGCCTCACCAACAAGGTCCGCACCCGCGCCGCCCAGCTCCTCGAAGGCACCGACGGCTCCGACGGCCCCTCCCGCCAGGCGGCGGCCGCCCGCGCCGAGTCCCTCGTACAGATGCTGGAGACCCGCGCCTCCACCGCGAGCGAGCAGCTCGGCCGGCTGCGCGGCGAGGCCGAACGCCACGCCCCCGCCGAAGGCGAGGCGCACACGGAGCTCCCCGACGAGCTGATCCCCGAACACGTCGAACACGCGCAGGCCCTGCTGCGTACGGCCACGGCCCAGCTCGCCGCGCACACCGCGGCCGTGGAGGGCGCCCGCGCGGCCCACGCCGACCTGCTGCGCGCCCACCGCGCGGCCGAGGACGGCGCCGGCGGCTTCGACGAGACCGCGGCCCTGCTGCGGGACCTGCTGCGCGACCACGCCCACGCCGACGAGGAGCAGGAGCCGGCGGCGCACCAGGGCACCCTGGAGGAGGCCCGTCAGTCGGCCACCGAGGCCCGCCGCTCGCTGCGCGCCTGCGCGGCCGACCTCTCCGCCGCCGAGGCCGGGGTCCGCGAGGCCGGCGACATCCTGGTCCGGCACGCCAACGCCAACCGCTACGAGCAGGTACGCACCCCCGCGCGCCAGCAGATCCGCGAACTGCCCGCCTCCGCCCTGCCCGAGCACGCGGCGGCCTGGGCGGCGGCCTTCGCCCCCCGGCTGCGCGTCCTCACCGACGAACTGGCGCAGCTGGAGCGCAACCGGGACAGCATCGTCGACCGGCTGCGCGGACTGGTGGAGTCCGCCCTGGCCACCCTGCGCTCCGCCCAGCGGCTCTCCCAGCTCCCCGAGGGCCTGGGGGAGTGGTCGGGCCAGGAGTTCCTGCGCATCCGCTTCGAGGAGCCCGACCAGGCGACCCTCACGGAGCGCCTGGGCGAGGTCATCGACGAGGCGACCCGCGCCGCGGTGAAGAAGAACAGCACCGCTTCCTTCGGCGAAGGCCGTCGCGACGGCATGTCCCTGCTGCTGCGCGGTGTCCAGGGGGCGCTGGAGCCCAAGGGCATCGCGGTGGAGATCCTGAAGCCGGACGCGGTGCTGCGCGCCGAGCGCGTGCCGGTGGGGCAGATGGGTGACGTCTTCTCCGGCGGCCAGCTGCTGACCGCCGCCATCGCGCTGTACTGCACCATGGCGGCGCTGCGCAGCAACGACCGCGGCCGCGACAAGCACCGCCACGCGGGGACGCTGTTCCTCGACAACCCGATCGGGCGCGCGAACGCCACGTACCTGCTGGAGCTCCAGCGGGCCGTCTCGGACGCGCTGGGCGTCCAACTGCTCTACACGACGGGCCTCTTCGACACCACGGCCCTCGCCGAATTCCCGCTGGTCATCCGGCTGCGCAACGACGCCGACCTGCGGGCGGGGCTGAAGTACATCAGCGTCGAGGAGCACCTGCGCCCGGGCCTGCCCCAGCAGTCCCCGGACGAGGAGACGATCCACGGCGAGATCACGGCGACGCGCATGTTCCGCAGGAGCTGACCGGGCCTCCCCGGCCCGCTAGCGCCGGTGGGGGGCAGCGAAGCCGCCGTCGGGCCGGGGTATTCGGCCCGACGCGGCGCGCCCGGGCCGCCGCCCGGCCCGCCCGGCCTCCCGGCGGGCCCGGCGCTGTTCGCGCCTGCGGCCCCGCGCCGTGCTGCTCGGCTCCGACACGACCCCGTACCGCTGGTTCCACATCTGCCGGGTGATCAGTACGTCCAGCACCCCCCAGGTGGCCACGACGGTGCCGGCCACCGCACCGATGACCATCGGGAACGCCAGCCAGGATCCGGTGAGGGTGAGGAAGAAGGTGATGGTGGCCTCGGTCAGCGTCACGGCGACTATCAGCACCGCCCGCACCGCGGACGTCCGCACCGGGTCCGGCATCCGCCGGCTGCGGGCCGCCTCCTCCACCCACAGGCCGCCCCCCGGCGCACCGAATTCCGCGCGACCGCGACCGTCCTCGTACGTCCCGTTGCCCATGGTGCGCTCCCTCCCCTCCGCGCGGGGGCTCATGCCCACCCCTACACGTCTACCCCGACACGCCCACCCGAACAGGTAGACGTTCGGCGGCGTCGGGAGATTCCCGTATCGCGGACATTCGTGCCGCTCCCCATCATCGCGGAACGAACAATTCCAGCCATCCATCCGGTGGTGGGAACCGACACCCCACCAGGTGTCATCTGCCACATACCGGACGGCACTTGCCCGGAAGTGTCGGACAACTCGTGATCTTTGCCCTGGGGTCCGGCCGAAAACGTCCGGACACGCCTTCGAAGCACGTCCGTGGCAGTAGTAGGCTCACGCCGTTTAAATGACGGAACACCGACCCCCGACAACGGGGTTGAGCTGGGGGAGGCTGGGGAGGCCATGCGCTTTCGCGGGAAGTCCATCCGCCGGAAGATCGTGGCGTTGCTCCTTGTGCCGCTCGTCTCCCTGACCGCCCTGTGGGGCTTCGCAACATTCATCACCGGCCGCGAGGCCGTCCAGCTCCTCGACGTCGCCTACGTCATCGACAAGGTCGGCTACCCCATCGAGGACGTCGTCCGCGTGGTCCAGAAGGAGCGCCGCCAGACCCTCGTGGTCCTCGGCGACCCCACCGCCGCGACCGCGACCTCCGAACTCGCCAGGCGACGCGCCGCCACCGACGAACTCGTGGGGAAGATGACCGCGGACGCCAAGGACCCCAAGGTCCAAGGCGAACTCACCTCGGACGCGGCCCGGCGGCTCAACTCCATCCTCGACGCCGTCCACGGCATCGGCGCGCTCCGCGCCTCCGTCGACAAGACCGCCATCGACCCCGGCCAGGCACTGGAGCTCTACAGCCGGCTCGTCGACCCCTGCTACGAGTTCCTGCTGAACCTCCACGCCCTCGAGGACGTGGAGATGGACAAGCAGGGCCGCGCCCTCGTCGGCGTCACCCGGGCCCGCGAGACGCTCTCGCGCGAGGACGCCGTCATCGCCGCGGCCCTCGCCGCCCGCAGCGTGAGCGCCACCGACATCCGGCAGGTGTCCGACTCCGCCGCCAACCGCCGGCTGCTCTACGAGTTCAACCTCGCGATCCTCCCGGCCTCCGACCGGGAGCAGTTCGAGCAGTACTGGACCAGCCCCGAGACCAAAGGCCTGCGCGACGCGGAGGAACGCTTCATCACCGGCGGCGCGTCGAAGAACCCGCGCATCACCGCCGCCCAGTGGGACGAGGCCGCGAACAAGGTCCTCGACGACCTCGCCACCATGGGTACCGCGGCGGGCGACCGCTACCAGGAGCGCGTCGAGCCCGTCGCCATGAACGTCCTGGTGCAGGCCGCCGTCGCGGGCGTCCTCGGCTTCATCGCCCTCATCGTCTCCCTCGTCCTGTCCGTGCGCATCGGCCGCGACCTGGTCCGCGACCTGTCCCGGCTGCGCAAGGAGGCCCACGAGGTCTCCGGCGTCCGGCTGCCCGGCGTGATGCGTCGGCTCGCCGCCGGCGAGCACGTGGACGTGGAGACCGAGGCCCCGCGCCTGGAGTACGAAAAGGACGAGGTCGGCCAGGTCGGCCTGGCCCTCAACTCCCTCCAGCGCGCGGCCATCGAGGCCGCCGTCAAGCAGGCGGAGCTGCGGCGCGGCGTCTCCGAGGTCTTCGTCAACCTGGCGCGCCGCAACCAGGTGCTGCTGCACCGCCAGCTGACCCTGCTCGACACCATGGAGCGGCGCACCGAGGACACCGAGGAGCTGGCCGACCTCTTCCGCCTCGACCACATGACCACCCGCATGCGTCGCCACGCCGAAGGCCTGGTGATCCTCTCCGGCGCCGCGCCCTCCCGCCAGTGGCGCAAGCCCGTCCAACTGATGGACGTCGTACGGGCCGCCGTCGCAGAGGTCGAGGACTACGAGCGCATCGAGGTACGGCGCCTGCCGCGCCTGGGCATCGCCGGCCCGGCCGTCGCCGACGTCACCCACCTCGTCGCCGAACTCCTCGAGAACGCCACCGTGTTCTCGCCCCCGCACACGGCGGTCCAGGTGCACGGCGAGCGCGTGGCCAACGGCTTCACCCTGGAGATCCACGACCGCGGGCTGGGCATGAACCCGGACGCGCTCCTCGACGCGAACCTCCGGCTTGCCGAGACCCCCGAGTTCGAGCTCTCCGACACCGATCGCCTCGGCCTCTTCGTGGTCAGCCGCCTCGCGCAGCGCCACGGCGTCAAGGTCGTCCTCCAGCACAGCCCGTACGGGGGCACCACCGCGGTGGTCTTCCTCCCGGTGGCCCTGCTGACGGAGGCTCCCGAGACCAACGGCTCCGGCCTCAGCCTGAACGGGGGCCACGGCGGCAAGGGCGCCAAGGCCGGCAGGGGCGCCCGGGCGGGCACCGCGGCCATGGCCGCCGGGAGTTCCGCGCGCCCCGCCCCGGCCGCCGTGGAGGCGGTGCCCCTGGGCCGCCAGCTCCCGGCCGGTACCGAGCTGCGCGGCCCCGTCGAGCTGGAGGCGCCGCTCGGCGTGCTCGGGCTCGACGGCCCGGAGGGGCTGCACGGCCTCGAAGACCCGGCCGCGCTGAACGACGACGCCCCCGCCGGTATCACGGGCCTCCCCGGAGCCGGATCCGGAGCCACCGGCCGGCCCGCCATGGCCACCCTCGACGACGAGACCCCGCCGGGCGGCATCCCGCGCAGCGCGCTGCTGGGCCTGCGCCCGGCGGACCGCCCGCAGGTCGCCGAGCGGCACCCCGAGCGCGGCGGAGCCTGGAAGAGCGACCGCAGCGGCTTCCGCGACCGCGACGGCGGCCGGGACCGCGAGCGGGAGCCCCTGGCTCCCACCGGCCCGGTCCGCCTGGAGACGCCCCGCCCGGACGGCGGCCGCCCCGACGGCTCCGGCGGCAAGGCCGCCGCCGTCCCGCTCCCGCGCCGCCGCCCGACCCCGACCCTGGTCGCCGAGCACGGCCGCCGCGTGGATCCCCGCCCGGTCTCCGCGGTTCCGCAGCCGCAGCCCGCGCCGGCTCCGGCCGCGGGCGGTCTGCCCCGCCGGGTCCGCCAGGCCAACCTCGCGCCCCAGCTGAGGAACGCAGCGGCCTCCGCCGCCGAAGCCGCCGCCCAACCGGTGGCCGAGCGCGACGCGGAGGACGTACGTTCGCGCATGTCCGCACTCCAGCGCGGCTGGACGGCGGGCCGCAACCAGCAGGCACAGCAGCAGTCCCGGACCGAGGCCGGCACCTCCGCCGCCACCGGACCCGGATACGAGAACGAAGGGGACGGTCGATGACCGCACCGCAGACCGGAAACGACAGCAGGAGCCGCGGCTCCGGCCCGCTCAACTGGCTTCTCGACGAGCTCGTCGACAAGGTCGGCAGCATCCGCAAGGCGGTGGTCCTCTCCGGTGACGGCCTGCCCACCGGCACGTCCCGGGATCTGACCCGGGAGGACAGCGAGCACCTGGCGGCCGTGGCCTCCGGTTTCCACAGCCTGGCCAAGGGCGTCGGCCGTCACTTCGAGTCCGGCCAGGTCCGCCAGACCGTGGTGGAGCTGGACGAGGCCTTCCTCTTCGTCATGGCGGCCGGCGACGGCAGCTGCCTGGCCGTGCTCTCCGACGCAGACTCGGACGTCGGTCAGGTCGCGTACGAGATGACCCTCATGGTCAAGCGCGTCGGTGACCACCTGGCGACCGCCCCGCGCACCGGGCTGCCAGCCGGAGGGTGAGTCGGACGGCATGAGCGATCCAGGCCAGGACCATCCCGACAACAGCCCCGACGGGAGTCACGCCAGCTGGTTCGACGACGAGGCGGGCCCCGTCGTGCGTCCGTACGCGATGACCCGCGGCCGGACCAGCCACGCCGGCCAGCACCGGCTCGACCTGATCGCGCTCGTGGTCGCCGAACCGGCGGCCGACGACCCGGTCTGGGACATGACCCTGTCCCCGGAACACGCCCATATCCTGGGGCTGTGCCGGGAACGGCCGCAGTCGGTCGCGGAGCTCGCGGCCGAACTCGACCTGGCTCTCGGGGTCGTGAGGGTCCTGATCGGTGACCTGGTCGCCGACGAACTGGTCCATGTGACCCGGCCGGTACCGCCGGCCGAACTGCCCGATGAATCCATTCTGCGTGAGGTGATCGATGGCCTTCGGGCGCTCTAGCCGCACCGGCGCGATGCATGCCGTCTCGCCGGTCGAGCCGCTGACCCTGAAGATCCTGGTCGCGGGCGGTTTCGGGGTGGGCAAGACCACCCTGGTCAGTGCGGTGAGCGAGATCAGACCGCTGAGAACCGAGGAACGGCTCTCGGAGCCGGGTATCGGTGTCGACGACACCGGGGGAGTGGAGGGCAAGAGCACCACGACCGTGGCCATGGACTTCGGCCGCATCACGCTGCGCGAGGACCTGGTGCTGTACCTGTTCGGCACGCCCGGACAGGACCGGTTCTGGTTCCTGTGGGACGAGCTGGCCCAGGGCTCGCTGGGCGCGGTGGTCCTCGCCGACACCCGCCGTCTCGCCGACTGCTTCGCCGCCGTCGACTACTTCGAGCGGCGGGAGATCCCCTTTGTCGTCGCGGTCAACTGCTTCGACGGCGCCGACCGCCACCCCGTGGTGACCGTACGGGAGGCCCTCGACCTCGACCCCGAGGTGCCGGTGCTGCTGTGCGACGCGCGGGACCGGGAGTCCGTGAAGGACGTACTGGTGGGGGTCGTGGAGCACGCGATGTCGCTGGCGCGGGCCCGGCGCCAGAGCCTGACGGCAGGGGCCTGATGCAGGGCCCCCGACACGGAGGCGGCCCGTACCCCCGCCGACTGGGGTACGGGCCGCAGCTCTCATGGGGGGATTCGGCGTCCCGGTCGCGGCGCGGGACCGTGGAGCGAGTGTGAACCTGCCACCGGGGGCCGTCAAGCGTTCGGACAACACCCGTCGGCAGCCCCTGCTCAGCGCACCGCAACGACCGCCGACCCGTGCCCGAACAACCCCTGGTTCGCAGTGATTGCGGCCCGCGCCCCCGGCACCTGCCGCGCACCCGCGGTGCCCCGCAACTGCCAGGTCAGCTCGCACACCTGGGCGATGGCCTGCGCCGGCACCGCCTCCCCGAACGACGCCAGCCCGCCGCTGGTGTTGACGGGAATCCGGCCGCCGAGGGCCGTCGCGCCCTCCCGGACGAGTTTTGCCCCCTCACCCTCCCCGCACAGCCCGATGTCCTCGTACCACTCCAACTCCAGGGCGGTGGACAGGTCGTACACCTCGGCCAGCGAGAGGTCGTCCGGCCCGAGCCCGGCCTCCTCGTACGCGGCGCGGGCGATGGCGGCCCGGAAGGAGCCGGGCACCGGCCGCGCGCCGGTCACCGAGTCCGTCGCGATGTCCGGGAGGTCCAGGACGGTACGGGGATACGTCGGCGTCACCGTCGAGACGGCCCGGATCCGCACCGGATCGGCGTGCCCGCGCGAGCGCGCGAAGTCCATGGAGGACAGCACGAGCGCCGCGCCCCCGTCGGAGGTGGCACAGATGTCGAGCAGCCGCAGCGGGTCCGCGACGACCGCCGAGGCCGCGACCTCCTCGGCCGTCACCGTCTTGCGGTAGCGCGCCAGGGGGTTGAGCGCCCCGGCCGCCGCGTTCTTCACCTTGACCTGCGCGAAGTCCTCACCGGTGTCCCCGTACAGGGCCATCCGGCGGCGGGCGTACAGCGCGAAGTACGCCGGGTTGGTGGCCCCCAGCACCCGGAAGCGCAGCCAGTCCGGGTCGTCGGGCCGGTCCCCGCCCGCCGGGGCGAAGAACCCCTTGGGCGCCGAATCCGCGCCGACCACGAGGACCACGTCGGCCAGTCCCGCCAGGATCTGCGCCCGCGCCGCCCCGATGGCCTGGGCCCCGGAGGCGCAGGCCGCGTACACGCTGGTCACCCGGGCTCCCTGCCAGCCGAGGGCCCGCGCGAAGGTCGCGCCGGCCACGTAGCCCGGGTACCCGCCGCGGACGGTGTCGGCCCCGACGACGGACTGCACGTCGGTCCAGTCCAGCCCCGCGTCGGCGAGGGCGGTACGGGCGGCGGCCCGCCCGTACTCGACGAAACTGCGGCCCCACTTGCCCCAGGGGTGCATACCGGCTCCGAGAACCGCGACGTCGGCGCTCACGACTGCCCTCCCACCGGCTTGAACTGCCAGGTCAGACAAGCGGTGCCGGTCTCGGCGTCCTCGCTCAGCACACCGCCCACCACCTCGACCTCCATCCCGACCGCCAGATCGGCGAGGGTCACCCCCGGCGCGCCCTGACCGAGTACGACCATCCCCTCCGCCTCCAGCTCCACCGCGATGAGGGTGTACGGCTCCCAGGGCGCGCCCGGGTCGGACACGTACGGGGCGGGCGGCCGGTAGCGGCCGTCGGTGTAGGACCAGACCCGGCCGCGCGGGGACAGCGGCACCTCGGCGAGCTCCCCGCCGCCGGGGCAGTGCGGATTGCGGCAGTACGCGTCCTCGCGCGGGAAGAACACCGCGGTGCAGGCGGAGCAGCGGGTGCCGAGCAGCCGGAAGCCGCCCGCCGCCCCCGCGTCGGTGAACCACCCGCTCACGACGGGTGTGCGTGTGCGTTCCAAGTCCCCTCCCGGGCAGCGCTATCTGACGAGTCGTCAGAAGTCTGCCACGACAGGCGCCGCCGGTCACCGGTTCTCGGCGAGCCACTTCCGCGCGATCTCGGCCAGCTCCGCGTCCCGCCCGGTCAGCATCATCCGGATCATCTGCGCGTCCCCGCGCAGGGACCAGCCCGGATTCCCGAAGGTGGCCGGGTTGTTCCCCTCGATGAGGAAGTGCGCCGGCCAGGCCGTCCCGTACCCGATGAGGGGGAGCGCGGCCAGATGGCGCTTGCGGCCGCGCGCCAGCCCGTAGGCCGTGACGGCGAGACCGGTGAGCGTGCCCGTCAGGTGCACCCAGCGGGTGGCGGCGCGCGAGTGCATGGCGACGTAGTAGGGCCAGAATTCCTCGTACGAACTGAAAGTCATGCGGGCACGCTACTCAGCGGTGCGCGGAGCCGACAGACACGGGAAAGTCGAAATACGTGTCCGGGAACGCCTCCGGCTTGTACGTGAAATGCCACCACTCCTCGGGAAGGTTGACGAATCCCTGCCCGCCGAGTGCCTGTTTCAGCACCTGCCGATCGGCCCGGGCGGCCGCGCCGACCAGGGGGCTGTCCGTATGCGCGAGGGGATCGAAGAAATCGAAGGGAGTCCCCATGTCGAGGGGGCGCCGGGTCGCCAGGTCCACGAGGGTCACATCGACGGTGGACCCACGGCTGTGCCCGGACTTCTCGGCGATGTACCCGTCCGGGATCAGCCGGTCCTTCGCCACCCGCGGATGGAACTCCGCCTTGGTGCGCGGATCCTCCGGCTCCCTGGCCCACCGTACGAAGCGGTCCACCGCGCGCCGGGGCCGGTAGCAGTCGTACACCAGGAGCGAGTACCCGCGCCGGGCCACCTCCCGCTGCGCCCGCCGCAGGGCCTCGGCGGCCGGCCGGGCGAGCAGGCAGACGGGCTCGTCGTACCCGTCCACCACCCCGCCGGTGAAATTCTGGGCAGTGGCGTACCTGATGTCCTGCCCGATACTCGGGTCGACCTTCGCAAGGGCCACGAAACCGGGCGCGGGCGCCGCCGCGACCAGGGCCGCCAGTACCGCCGCAGGAGCCACAACCACCGTCATGCGCATGTCCCTTGGCATACCATCGCGGAATGCCGGCAACGCTGAAGGACTCGCACTGCTCCACCTGTGGAGCAGTGTTCGACAGGTCCGACTGGCCCCGTAGGTGCGCCGCGTGCGGCGCCGTCACCTACCGCAACCCCCTCCCGGTGGCGGTCGCCCTGCTCCCGGTGGAGGACGAGCGCGGCACCGGCCTCGTCGCCATCACCCGCACCATCGAACCGGCCCTCGGCGGCGTCGCCCTGCCGGGCGGCTTCATGGACTTCGGCGAGGACTGGCGCGACGCGGTCGTGCGCGAACTGCGCGAGGAGACCGGCATCCACACCCCGGCCTCCGAGGTCACCCTGGCCGACGCCCTCAGCTCCCCGGCCGGCCACCTGCTCCTGTTCGGCCTCCTGCCGCTGCGCCCGGCCGCCTCGCTCCCGCCGTCCGTCCCCACGGACGAGACGGCGGGCTGGCACATCCTGCGCGGCCCGCAGGAGCTGGCCTTCCCGCTCCACACCCGGGCCGCCGCGGCCTGGTTCGGCGGCCGGTACGCGTAGCCCGCCACCTCACAGCGGCAGTTCCATCACGAAGCTCATCATGGTGACCACGCCCACCACACCTCCGGCGATCACCGCGCCCTGCCGCCACACGGCCCGCGCCGCAACCGCACGCTCCCGCAGGGCCGACCCCGCGACCAGCGGGAGCACCGCGGCGGCCGCCGTCAGCGCCCAGACCTCCAGGAAGCCGACCGAGGACACCACGGACTGGGAACGCAGCCACCACACGGCCACCCCCGCCACCCCCGCCGACAGCGGGGCCAGCGACGCCGCCACGCCGACCACCCGCGGCCACGCCGTGACGCGCGCGGTCCAACGACCCAGCAGCGCCAGGGGTTTCACCAGCAGCATGCCGTGCAGGAAACCCACCGCCACGGCCGCGACCGAGCCGATGCCGATCAATGCGAGCGATCTCTCCGACGGCTGCTGCGTCACGACCAGGACGGCCCACGCGGTCAGCATCTGGTAGGCACCCACGGCTTCCGAGCCGGGAGTCATGTCCCATCGTCGTGACATCCGCCGGCTCGCCGAATACGGCCTCGCCGGGCTCGCTAAGACCATCGCAGACTCCCTGATCGCACGGGTTGGGGGGCATGGCTCTGTTCGCGCCCAGCGCCAGCATTCCCGCGCCCGCTATAGAAGACCTACAATCACGGCCGAGTCGAGCTGGAGCCGACCGCGTCTGGATCCCCTCACGACCGCCCCTGGAGCCCCCGGACCACCACGCCCTCGACCGCCTCCCCGCGCTCGGTCTCCACCACCACCGCGTCCCCCGCCCACCGCACCGCGTACCGCTCGATCTCACCCGGCTCGAAGCCCGGCCCCGGATCGCGGACCACCAGCCCGCCGCCCGTGCGCCCCCGCGCCGGCGCCCACGCCTCCAGGACCACCGATCCGTCGGGCGACCCCACCGGGAGCACCGCCCCCGCCCGCGCCAGCACCGGGATCCGCCCCACCGGCGCGTCCAGCAGCACCTGACCGGGGCCCTCGTACGCCGTCCCGGTCGCCGTGTCGTACCACCGGCCCCGCGGCAGCCGCACGGCCCGCCGGTCCGCCCCGCACTCCAGTACCGGCGCCACCAGCAGCGCGTCGCCCAGCAGGAATGCGTCCTCGCAGTCCCGCAGTGCCCGGTCCTCCGGCGCACCCCACCACAACGGCCGCACGTACGGGGCCCCGGTGCGCCGGGCCAGATGGGCCAGCGTCACGAAGTACGGCCGCAGCCGCTCCCGCCCCGCCAGCACCGCCCTGGCGTGCTCCTCCGCCTCCGGCCCGAACTCCCAGGGCTCGCGCCGCCCGGCCCAGATCGCCGAGTGCGTCCGGAACAGCGGCAGATGCGCCCCGAGCTGCAGCCACCGCAGGTACAGCTCCGGCGACGGCGAGCCGCCGAAGCCCCCGACGTCCGGGCCCGAGTACGGCACCCCGCACAGTCCCAGCCCCAGCACCAGCGCCAGCGAGGCCCGCAGCCCGTCCCAGCTGGACTCCACGTCTCCCGACCACGTGCCCCCGTACCGCTGCATCCCCGCCCACCCCGAGCGCGAGAACAGGAACGGCCGCTCGGCGGGCCGCAGCCGCACCAGCCCCTCCCAGCCGGCCCGCGCCATGCCCAGCGCGTACACGTTGTGCGCGGCCCGGTGGTCCCCGCCCGCCCCGTCCAGCGCGTGCCGGGCCGAGCGGGGGAGCGTCGGATCCCCGAACGCGGCGAAGGACACGGGCTCGTTCATGTCGTGCCAGACCCCGGCGAACCCCTGCGCAAGGCGCTCCTCGTACAGCCCGCCCCACCAGTGCCGCGCCGCCGGATCCGTGAAGTCCGGGTACGCGCACTCTCCCGGCCACACCTCGCCCCGCACCTCCCGCCCCAGCGCGTCCCGTACGAAGGCCCCCTGCGCGCCGATCGCCAGACCCGAGGCGTGCACCGCGTCCCCGGCCTTCACCGCCGGGTCGACGATCGAGACGAGCCGCACCCCCCGGCCCGCCAACTCCTGAGCCAGACCGGGCAGATCGGGGAACTTCTCCCGGTCCACGGTGAACACCCGGTGCGCGTCGTAATGGTCGATGTCCAGATGCACGGCCGACAGGGCCAGCCCGCGCGACGCGTATCCCGACACCACGCGCCGCACCTCCGCCGCACTCCCGAACCCCCACCGCGCGTGCTGGTAACCCAGCGCCCACTGCGGCGGGACGGCGGCCCCGCCCGTCAGCGCCGACCAGCCCTGGAGCACCCGCGCAGGCGGCCCGACCAGCGCCCAGGAGCGCACCGGGCCGCCCTCCATGCGCAGCTCGCACGACCCCGGCCGGTCCGGACCCGAGCCGGCGCCCTCCTCGCCCTCGCGCAACACCACGCGTCCGTCCCAGGTGTTGTCGTGGAACAGCAGGTGCGTCCCCGCGTCCGCGACCACCACCTGCACCGGCATGGTGATGTAGAGCGGATCGTCGCCCGGCCCGAAGCCGCCCTTGGGGTCCGTGTTCCACAGCCGGTACTCCCCGTCGCGCAGCCGCGGCCCCGCGGCCCGTCCGCCCAGCCCGAAGAAGCGCGCGTCGGCAGGCACCTCGCTGCGCTGCATCCACCGGGCCCCGGCGGCCGCGCCGGCCCCGTTCCCGGCCGGATCCGCCGGCTCCCACCAGCGCGGGGGCAGTTCCCGCCGTAACACCGTCCCGCCCGGCGTCCGGACCTCCACCGCCCCGTGCCGGGACACCGCCACGGTCACCCGCTCCGACACCACCCGCCAGCCGCCCCCGGTGTCCGGCTCCAGCACAGCACGCGGGTCGGGTTCCGGGCCGCTGCCCACCACCGCGTACGAGGGTGTCGGCCCGGCCCCGTCCCAGCCCCAGAACACCGCGCCGCCCACCGTGACCCGTACCAGCAGCTCCGAGCGCGCGAACCGCAGCACACCTCCGCCCGGCCGCGGCTCCGTACCCGTCAGCAGACCCGGCACGCGCGCCCGCTCCGCGCCCCGGCGCGGGAGCCCCGCCGCGTCCGTACGCCGGTTGCGCCAGGCAGAGCGCCAGGCGCGCCGTCCGCGCTCGGTACCGATGTCCTTGACCGCACGCATCAGCTCACGACCGTCCATGCTGCTCACCCTGCCATCTGCGGCCAGACGAGCGGGTTGCGTTCAACTTCCGTTCACCCGTCCATGAGGCCTCTGGTGCGGAGGTGGATCACATGGCATCGTCCCTGTGAGCCGACGCGCGCACACCCATCGCGCGCCGGCACCGTACGCACACCACGCGCGAGCCGCAGACTTGACCGGGAGCCGACCCATGACCGCAGCCACCACGCCGGAACCCCTCTGGTCGCCGGGCCCCGAGCGGATCGCCGCGGCCCGGATCACCGCCTTCCAGGCCTGGGCCGCGGAGCGCCACGGCGCCCCCGCCGACGGCGGATACCCGGCGCTGCACAGCTGGTCCGTGGACGAGCTCGACACCTTCTGGCAGGCCGTCGCCGAATGGTTCGACGTACGGTTCACCACCCCGTACGAGTCCGTCCTCGCGGACCGCGCCATGCCGGGCGCCCGCTGGTTCCCCGGCGCCACCCTCAACTACGCCGAGCACGCCCTGCGCGCCGCCGAGGACCCGGCCCGCGCCGGAGACGCCGCCCTGCTCCACGTGGACGAGACCCACGAGCCCACCCCCGTCACCTGGGCCGAGCTCCGCCGCCAGGTCGGCGCACTCGCCGCCGAGCTGCGCGCCCTCGGCGTACGCCCCGGCGACCGGGTCAGCGGCTACCTCCCCAACATCCCCGAGGCCGTCACCGCGCTCCTCGCCACCGCCGCCGTCGGCGCGGTCTGGACCTCCTGCGCCCCCGATTTCGGGGCCCGCAGCGTCCTCGACCGCTTCCAGCAGGTCGAGCCGGTCGTCCTCTTCACCGTCGACGGCTACCGCTACGGCGGCAAGGAGCACGACCGCCGCGACACCGTCGCCGAGCTCCGCGCCGAACTCCCCTCGCTGCGCGCCGTCGTCCACATCCCCCTGCTCGGCACGCCGGCCCCGCAGGGCGCCCTGGCCTGGTCCGACCTGGTCTCGGGCGATGCGGCGCCCGTCTTCGAGGCCGTGCCCTTCGACCATCCGCTGTGGGTCCTGTACTCCTCCGGCACCACCGGCCTGCCCAAGGCGATCGTCCAGTCCCAGGGCGGCATCCTCCTCGAACACCTCAAGCAGCTCGGCCTGCACTGCGACCTCGGCCCGGAGGACCGGTTCTTCTGGTACACCTCCACCGGCTGGATGATGTGGAACTTCCTCGTCTCCGGCCTGCTCACCGGTACGACGGTGGTCCTGTACGACGGCAGCCCGGGCTACCCCGACACCGGCGCCCAGTGGCGCATCGCCGAGCGGACCGGGGCCACCCTCTACGGCACCTCCGCCGCGTACGTCATGGCCTGCCGCAAGGCCGAGGTCCACCCGGCGCGGGACTTCGACCTCTCCGCCGTGAAGTGCGTGGCCACCACCGGCTCCCCGCTCCCGCCCGACGGCTTCCGCTGGCTGCACGACGAGGTGGCCGAGGACCTGTGGATCGCCTCCGTCAGCGGCGGCACCGACGTCTGCAGCTGCTTCGCCGGCGCCGTCCCCACCCTCCCGGTGCACATCGGCGAGCTCCAGGCCGCCTGCCTTGGCACGGACCTCCAGGCCTGGGACCCGTCGGGCAAGCCCGTCATCGGAGAGGTCGGCGAGCTGGTCGTCACCAACCCCATGCCCTCCATGCCGATCCACTTCTGGAACGACCCGGACGGCAGCCGCTACCGCGACAGCTACTTCGAGATGTTCCCCGGCGCCTGGCGCCACGGGGACTGGATCACGATCACCGACCACGGCTCGGTCGTCATCCACGGACGCTCCGACTCCACGCTGAACCGCCAGGGCGTGCGGATGGGCTCCGCCGACATCTACGAGGCCGTCGAGCGGCTCCCCGAGATCAAGGAATCCCTGGTCATCGGCCTGGAAGAGCCGAACGGCGGTTACTGGATGCCGCTCTTCGTCCACCTCGCGCCCGGCGCGACCCTGGACGAGGACCTGCGCGCCCGCATCAAGGCGACCATCCGCGAGGAGCTCTCCCCGCGCCACGTCCCGGACGAGATCATCGAGGTCCCGGCCATCCCGCACACCCTCACCGGCAAGCGCATCGAGGTCCCGGTCAAGCGCCTCCTCCAGGGCGCCCCCATGGCCAAGGCCGTCAACCCGGGCTCGGTCGACAACATCGATCTGCTGCACTTCTACGAGGAGCTGGCCCGCACCCGCACCCAGGATTGAGGGTCACTGTCAGTGGCCGCGGTTACCGTGAGTGAGCAATTGATCGCGTCACTCAGGGGGAGCCATGCGAGGTTCGAACGACAGCACAAGCAGGCGCCGCAAGCTGCGCCGTGAAATCCCCGGCACCATCGGCCTGCTGGCCGACGCCGGGGACTTCGCGGCCATGTGCGACTACCGCAGCTTCGGCTTCGACGACCACCGGGACTACCTCCGGCACATCGACGACCTGCTGCGGTCCCTGGCCGCCCAGGGCATCCACACCACCGTCGCCCTCTTCGATCCCGAGGAGTACGCCGAATACTGCGCGGAGCACGGCCTCGACGCCGACACCGCCGAGGCCCGCACCCGCTACACCGCCGAACTGGCCTGCACCGGCACGGGCCTGCCCTACACCGGCCGGCCCATCGAGGAACTGGTCCCGCTCCTCGTCGACGAGGCCGTCCGGCAGGCCACCTGGGAGTACGCCACCACCCTCCTCGCCGACGTCGGAAACTGCGCCGACTGCGGCGAGGACATCGGCCGGGCCTCCTTCGAACGGGCCGCCGACGCACTCGAACGCCTCGTGGCGGGGGCCGGCCCGGGCCACCACCACGTCGTCTGCAGCATCCCGTCCGAAGCCGAACAGCTCCTCGCCGTCCTGCACGCCGAGGCCGCGCCCGACCCCGACAGCCCCCCGCGGATCGAGGGCCGCGAAGGCCTCGACTTCGTGACCGTGCTCGCCGCGGGACTCGCCCTCGGCGGCCCCGGCGGACTGGTGCTGCGCAGCACCACCGAGGGCGACCGGGACCGGGTGCACGGCTGGCGCCTGGACCGCGGCCGACTGGTCCCGCTCTCCGCGGCGGCCGTCTTCAACGCCTACTGCACGGACGCCGACACCGGAGAGCCCGTCGCGCCCGAGCCGGGCGTCGAGTACTGCCCCGGGTACGAGGTGGACGATCCGGGCCCGCACCACTGAGCCGATCGCGGAATCGGCCGAGGGGCCCTCGCCACCGGCGAAGGCCCCTCGTACGACTCCACACCCACCATCCGGCTACTCGCCGGACAGCACCGCCTGCGCGGCCACGCGGGCCTCCTCGGCACTGTCCGCGGCACGTGCCGCGGCCGCGGCACGCTCGCACTGCGCCAGCGTGTACTTGGCCAGCGTCGCCCGGACGTAAGGAATGGACGCGGCACCCATCGAAAGGGAGGTGACACCCAGACCCGTCAGCACACAGGCCAGCAGCGGGTCCGAGGCGGCCTCGCCACAGACGCCGCAGCTCTTGCCCTCGGCCCTGGCGGCCTCGGCCGACATCGCGACCAGGTCGAGCAGCGCGGGCTGCCACGGGTCCTGCAGCCGCGACACCGCGCCGACCTGACGGTCGGCGGCGAAGGCGTACTGCGCGAGGTCATTGGTGCCCAGCGAAAGGAACTCGACCTCCTGCAGGATCGAGCGCGCCCGCAGCGCGGCGGAGGGGATCTCCACCATCGCGCCGAACTTCGCCTTCAGACCGGCCTCGCGGCAGGCGTCGGCGAAGGCCTTGGCGTCGGTACGGTCCGCCACCATCGGGGCCATGACCTCGAGGTAGACGGGCAGCCCCTCGGCGGCCTTGGCCAGTGCCGTCAGCTGCGTACGCAGCACGTCGGGGTGGTCCAGCAGCGAGCGCAGGCCGCGCACACCGAGCGCCGGGTTCGGCTCGTCGGCCGGGGTCAGGAAGTCCAGCGGCTTGTCGGCGCCGGCATCCAGCACACGCACGACCACACGACCCTCGGGGAAGGCCTCGAGCACCTTGCGGTAGGACTCGATCTGCTTCTCCTCGGACGGCGCCTTCTTGCTGTCGTCCAGGAACAGGAACTCGGTGCGGAACAGACCCACACCCTCGGCCCCGGCCTCGACGGCCGCCGGCACGTCCGCGGGACCGCCGACATTGGCCAGCAGCGGCACCTTGTGACCGTCGGACGTCGCGCCCGGACCGGATGAAGCGGCGAGAGCGGCCCTGCGCTCGGCGGCCGCGGCCTCCAGCTCGGCCCGCTTCTGCGGCGACGGGTCCACGAACAGGTCACCCGTGCTGCCGTCCACGGCGATCAGGGTGCCCTCGGCGATCTCGCCGGCACCCGGCAGCGCCACGATGGCCGGCACGCCGAGCGCCCGCGCGAGAATCGCGCTGTGGCTGGTCGGGCCGCCTTCCTCGGTCACGAAACCGAGAACCAGCGCCGGGTCGAGAAGCGCGGTGTCGGCGGGGGCAAGATCCCGCGCGATCAGCACGTACGGCTCGTCACTGTCCGGCACACCCGGCATCGGCACGCCGAGCAGCCGCGCCACGATGCGGTTGCGCACGTCGTCCAGGTCGGCGACCCGGCCTGCCATGTACTCCCCGGCCCCCGCGAGGAGCTCACGGTAGGCGGCGAACGCGTCGTACACACCGCGCTCGGCGGTGCTGCCGACGGCGATCCGCCGGTCGACGTCCGCCATCAGCTCGGGGTCCGTGGCGATCATCGCCTGGGCCTCGAGCACGTGCTGGGCCTCGCCGCCGGCCAGCTGGCCGCGCGCGATCAGGTCGGCCGAAACAGCCTTCACGGCCTGACGGGCGCGCCCCTGTTCGCGCTCCGCCTCATCCGCGTTGATCTGCTTGGCCGGCGGCTCGAGAACCGCCGTACCCATGTGCCGAACCTCGCCGATCGCCACACCGTGGCTCACGCCGACGCCTCGCAGCGTTGTCTCCATTTCACCCGTCTCCGATTGAGCGACGGCCCCGCCGTCGCGGTGGATGTCCGACTCGCCTGTGCAGGCGGTACAGGCGGACACATCACTTCCAGCTGAAGAGAACGTCTTCCGCCTTGACGTCCCCGGACTCCACGATGTCGTAGAGGGACTCCACGGAGGCCTCCAGAGCCACGACCGGGCAGACGGAGGACTTGCCCGCGGCCTCGACCGCGGCAGGGTTCCAGCGAATGACGGCCTGGCCGCGCGTCACCGTGTCGCCCTTGTTGACGAGCAGCTCGAAGCCCTCGCCGTTGAGCTGAACAGTGTCGATCCCGAGGTGCGTCAGAACACCGTGCCCGTCGCTGTCGACGACCACATAAGCGTGCGGGTGCAGGGAGACGATCACACCGTCGACGGGCGCCACCGCCTCCGAGGGCTCCTGCAACGGCTTGATGGCGGTGCCCGGACCCACCATGGCGCCGGAGAACACCGGATCGGGCACTGCCGCGAGTCCGATGGCGGTCCCGGCGAGTGGGGACGTCACGCTGGTCATGGGGGGCCTCCCAGGGGTGGGGCTCTTCGTGTCGCCGTCACTACCTGTCGCGAACGGCGTACTCTTCAGAAGGATATGTCACTAGATGTTCGGGTTCGCCCGATCTCTGTCCTGCTCCGGGCCGGTCCTTTGGCACGGAGACTAGTGGACTAGACCGGTGGACTAGACCATACGCCTGAATCGATTTGCTTGGGCACCAACGGGCCTGTACTGTCGTGACTCCCGCCGGGACGCCTCGTGTGAACATCTCGCGAACGGCTGATGGACGGGATACCTCCTCTTCATTACTGATCTTGACCTCGGCTTCTTGCTGCGCGCCTTCATCGGCAAAACTGCGAGTGGTCAGAGAGAAGGAAAAGCACTGATAGAGTCGGACTCGCCGAAAAGGAAAAGCGCGAAAGCGAAGATCCTTAAAAGCGAAACCCGCTTCGACCGGGAATCGGACACGAAAGAGTCTGATAGAGTCGGAAACGCAAGAACGAAAAAAAGAACGAAGGAAGCGCCCGGAGGAAAGCCCGAGAGGGTGAGTACAAAGGAAGCGTCCGTTCCTTGAGAACTCAACAGCGTGCCAAAAAT
>NZ_JBHWVJ010000097.1:0-27729 GCF_042736725.1 Streptomyces sp. NPDC060028
GGATCGATGTGATCCGCGCCCCATCGCCGTATCCGGGTCTTTTGGGGAAGCCTGAGTTTGGGTACGGTTAGGTAAGCCTCACCGAATAGGGGATGGCTCGCACGACCATTCCGCTCAGGGAGGTGAACCGCGTGTACGTCTGCTCTTGCTTCGGGATCACCGACAAGCAGGTCGAGGACCACGCGGCCGCCGGGGCCTGCACCCCCCGGCAGATCGCCTCGGCCACCAAGGCCGGCACCGACTGCGGCTCCTGCGTGCGCACCATCCAGGGCCTCCTCGGCCGCGGGGCCTGCCCGCGCCGGGAACTGCTGGAGTCGGGCAATGCGGCGGCCGTGCTCGCCGCCGACCCGCTGGCCGCGGAGCCGGAGCCGGCGCTCGCCGAGGCCGCCTAGTCCCTGCTAGCTGGGCTGCTCGATGAGCTGCGCGATGTAGAGGGCTTCGCCGATGCTCGCGATGAGTTCCAGCTGGGTGTCGAGGTAGTCGATGTGGTGCTCCTCGTCCTCCAGGATCTCCTCGAACAGCCGCGCCGAGGTGACGTCGCCCTTGCCGCGCATGACCTCGATGCCCCGCTTGAGGCGGTCGATCGCCTCGACCTCGACCTGCCGGTCCGCCTGGAACATCTCCGTCAGGGTCTGGCCGACGCGCACGTGGAAGAGGCGCTGGTAGTTCGGCAGGCCGTCGAGCATCAGGATGCGCTCGGTGATCTTGTCCGCGTGCTTCATCTCATCGATGGACTCTTCACGCGTGTACTTGGCGAGCTTGGTCCAACCCTTGTTGTCCTGGATCCGGTAGTGGAGCCAGTACTGGTTGATCGCCGTGAGTTCGCCGGTCAGCTGCTCGTTCAGAAACTCAAGGACCTCGGGGTCGCCCTGCATCGCAGAGGCTCCTTCCAGGCAGTGTCAGCTAGTGACGGGGCAGATTGCGCGCATCCTTGCACCGCCGCCAGTGACAGTCCAGTAAGTACCTCCTTAGTGGGAGTTACCGTGACTTGCCCGAATCGGGCCGAAGCTGGTCACGACCACCCCGGCACGTCTGTCACCATGGAGCCATGGGTCAGCCGGAAAGCCGGGAATCTCCGGGGTCAGAGCAGCTGGAGCTCCCTCCCGGGCAGCGGTTGCAGAGGGGCTGGCCGGTCACCCATTACGGGCCCGTACCCAAGTTCAAGCCGGACCGCTGGGAGTTCCGGGTCTTCGGCGCGACGGCCGACGGCGAGAAGCACTGCTGGAACCACGAGGAGTTCACGGCCCTGCCGTTCGACTCGGTCGTGGCGGACCTGCACTGCGTGACGAAGTTCAGCATGACGGGTGCCGAGTGGGGTGGTGTGCTCACCCGCGGGATCCTCGACCTCGCACCGCCGTCCCCGCAGGCCACCCACGTCATGGTCTGGGCCGAGTACGGCTTCAGCTCCAACATGCGGCTGGCCGACTTCGCTTCGGAGCGGGCCCTCTTCGCCACCCACCAGGGCGGTGAACTGCTCACCGCCGAGCACGGTTTCCCGGTGCGGCTCGTGGTCCCGCACCTGTACGCCTGGAAGGGCCCCAAGTGGGTCCGGGGCATCGAGTACATGACCGCCGACCGGCGGGGCTTCTGGGAGGAGCGGGGCTACCACAACATCGGCGACCCCTGGCGCGAGCAGCGCTACTCGTACCAGGAGGAACCGGGGGAAGGCCCCGAGCTCTGAGCCCTCGGCTCGGCCCGGGCTCAGTGGTGGTACCGGTGGACGACCGCGTGGCCCTTGCCGCGGCCGATCATCCACTTGTTGACCGGGGTCGTGACGACGAACGCGAGCGCGAGTGAGACCGCGAGCGCGATCCAGAACAGCGGCTCCGAGAGCTGCGCGTCCATCGCGCCCGGCCACGCGGCGATCACGCCGTTGTCGATCAGCTCCATGACGGCGATCGAAAGGGTGTCCGCCGCCAGCGCCACCCGGACGGCCGTACGCAGGTCCACCCCGGCCGCCAGGATCCCGCGCAGGGTGAGGGCGTAACCGAAGAGGAACGCCAGGACGATCGCGAGGATCGTCGTGGGGAGGTTCCCCCAGCCCAGCGCGGTGCCGACGATCATGCCGAGCACTTCGCCGATGGCGCATCCGGTGAGGCAGTGCAGGGTGGCCCGCGCGGCCATGGCCCAGCTGACCCCGGCGGCGGCGTGCCGGTGCTGCTCGTGCTGCTCGTGCTGCTCGTGCTGCTCGTGATCCATGACTGCCCCCTGAGGGGAAACGCCGGATGGCGGTTCCGTCGACTTGACGGAACCGTATACCCCCCAGGGGTATTCCTCAACGGGTCACCGGAGGTCGCGCAGCTCCTTCAGCAGGGCCACGTCCGCCGCGTGCCCTTCCTTGCCGCCCGGTGTCTCGATGATCAGCGGGACGCCCTCCATCGCCGGATGCGTGAACAGCTCGGCGAAGGCCTCCCGCCCGATGTGGCCCTGGCCGATGTTCGCGTGCCGGTCCTTGTGGGCGCCCACGCCCTCCTTGGAGTCGTTCGCGTGCACCAGCTTCAGCCGGCCCTCGCCCACCGCCTCCACCAGCAGGTCCAGCGTCCGCTGCGCCCCGCCCGGCTCCGCCAGGTCGTGCCCCGCCGCGAAGATGTGGCACGTGTCCAGGCAGATCCCGAGCTTCGGGTGGTGGTCGAGCGCCTCGAAGTACGGGCCGAAGTCCCAGGTCCGCGAGCACAGCGAGGACCCCTGCCCCGCCGTGGACTCCAGCAGCAGGAACGGGTCGTCCTCGTGCGTCAGCTCGTCCAGCAGCGGCAGCATGTGCTCCCTGACCTGCGCGTACGCCGCCTCGCGCGGCCGGCCGCCGGTCGCCGAGCCGGTGTGCACGACCACCCCGAGCGCCCCGATCTCCCGGCCCCGGCGCAGCGAGTGCCGCAGCGACTCCACCGAATTCTCCACCGTCGCCTCGGTGTGCGAGCCGAAGTTGATCAGGTACGGGGCGTGCACGTACGCCGGCACGGACCCGGCCGCGCACTGCTCACGGAACAGCTCGTCCTGCGCCGGATTGCCGACCGGGGTGGCCCAGCCGCGCGGATTGGCGACGAAGACCTGCACGGCCTCGGCGCCCATCTCGCGGGCGTACGTCAGCCCGACCGAGGCGAGGCCGCCGGCGACGGGGACGTGCCCGCCCACTGGATTGCGTATCACGTGCGCTTACAGCCCCTTGGTCCTGATGGTGATGGCGGCGCCCTCGGGGGCGTTCTGGCCGCCCGGTACCGACTGGGAGTCCACGGTGTTGCTGAAGGAGAGGAAGGGCCGGTCCACCCTCACCTTGAAGCCCGCCGCCTCCAGCGCCTTGCGGGCCGCGTCCACGTCCTGGCCGGTCACGTCCGGCACCGGCAGCTGGCGCGGGCCCTTGGACACGGTCAGCGTCACCGTGTCACCGGTGGCGGCCTGGGTGCCGGCGCCGACCGACTGGCCGGCGACCGTACCCGCGGGGGAGGGGGAATTGACCTGCTCGGGGGCCGTGGCCACCTTCAGGCCGAGGCCCTCCAGGGCCGCGCGGGCCTGGTCCACGGGCTTGCCGGTCACGTTCGGGACCGGCACCGGCCGGCCCTTGCTGACCACGAGCGAGACCGCCGTGTCGGGGGCGCGCTTCTGGCCGCCCGCCGGGTCGGAGCCGATCACCGAGCCCTGGGCGACGTCCTGGCTGAAGGCCTGCGTGACGATCCCGGGGGCCAGCCCGGCCGCCGTCAGCTCGGCCCTGGCCGCCTCCAGCGGCTTGCCCTTGAGATCGGGCACCGAGATGACCTGGGGACCGCGGGAGACGGTGAGCACCACCGCGCCGTTGCCGCGGATGCGCTTGCCGCCCGGGGGATCGGTGTTCATCACCGTCCCGCGGTCGAAGGCGTCGCTGAACTTCCGGTCGACCCGTTTGACGCCCAGGCCCGAGGCGGACAGCTGGGCCTTGGCCTGCTCCTCGGTCTTGCCGAGCAGATTGGGGACCTTGGTGAACTGACCGGCACTGACGTACCAGACGCCCGTGCCGAGACCGAGGGCGAGCAGGACGCCCGCAATGACGAGCAGCGTGCCGCGGCGGGGGCGGCGCTGCCCGCGCGAGGCCGGGGCCAGCGGCAGGTCCTGGGCCGGCGGCACCGCCAGCCGGGACGTGTGGTGCACGGGCTGGTGCCGGTCCCCCACCGCGCGGGGGATCACGCTGGTGCGGTCCTCGGTGGCCGTCCGCTCCTCGGCCCGCGCCTGCGGCGGTACGGCGTCCAGCTCGGCGTCGCTGAGCTGGACGCGGGCGTCCATGGCCAGGCCGAGGAGGGCGGCGGCGTCGTACGGGCGCAGCTCGGGCTTGCGGGCGGTCGCGGTCGAGACGAGCTGATCGAGGGCGACGGGCAGCCCGGGGACGGCGGCCGACGGGGGCGGGACGTCCTCGTTGAGGTGCTGGAAGAGCACCTGGGCGGGGGAGCCGCCGGTGTGCGGCTTGGTGCCCGTCAGCATCTCGTACAGCACGACACCGCAGGCGTAGACGTCCACGCGGGTGTCGGTGACGCCGTTCTCGATCTGCTCGGGGGCGAGGTAGGAGACGGTGCCGAGGACGGAGCCCGTGGTGTGGGTGACGGAGTCCACGGACCGGACCAGCCCGAAGTCGGCCACCTTGACCCGGCCGTCGTCGCCGATCAGGACGTTCTCGGGCTTCATGTCCCGGTGCACGAACCCGGCCCGGTGCGCGGCGCCGAGCGCGGCGAGGACGGGCTCGAGGATGTCGAGCGCGGCGCGCGGCTGGAGCGCGCCGCGCTCGCGGAGCACGTCGCGCAGGGTGCAGCCGGAGACGTACTCCATGGCGAGGTACGTGTACGGGCCGTCCGTGCCCTGGTCGAAGACGGCCACCACGTTGGGGTGGGCGAGGCGGGCGACGGACTTGGCCTCCCGGATGAACCGGTCGACGAAGGCGGCGTCGGCGGCGAGGGCCGGATGCATGACCTTCAGCGCGAGGACGCGGTCCAGGCGGGTGTCGACGGCCCGGTAGACCGTGGCCATGCCGCCGGCCGCGATGCGGGCGTCGATGCGGTAGCGGCCGTCGAGCACGCGCCCGACGAGGGGGTCATCCAGGGTCGTATCCACCCGGCCGATTCTACGAGCGCGTCGCACCGCCTCGGTCCGGGCGGTCCGGCTTGCAGCTCAGCTGTGACGTCCGGGCCCCGCCGCGGGCCCCGCCGGGGTCAGAACGCCGGGCGCTCCGGGTCGAGGGCGGCGCGGCCCTCCGTCGGGGACGAGGCGGCCGCGAAACGGCGCTGGGGAATGCGGCCCGCGCGGTGCGCCAGCCGCCCCGCCGAGACGGCGTCCCGCATGGCCGCCGCCATCAGCACGGGGACCTGGGCCCGGGTGACGGCCGAGGCCAGCATGACCCCCGCACACCCCAGCTCCATCGCCAGGGCGGCGTCCGACGCCGTCCCGGCCCCGGCGTCCAGGATCACCGGAACACCGGCCCGCTCCACGATCAGCTCGAAGTTGTGCGGATTGCGGATCCCCATCCCCGAGCCGATGGGAGACCCGAGCGGCATGATCGCCGCGCAGCCCACGTCCTCCAGCTTGCGGGCGAGGACCGGGTCGTCGTTCGTGTACGGCAGCACCGTGAAGCCCTCGTCGACCAGGATCTCCGCCGCGTCCAGCAGCTCGACCCCGTCCGGCAGGAGCGTCCGCTCGTCCGCGACGACCTCCAGTTTGACCCAGTCCGTACCCAGCGCTTCCCGCGCCAGCCGAGCCGTCAGCACGGCCTCGCCCGCCGTGAAACAGCCCGCGGTGTTCGGCAGGACCGCGATGTCCAGCTTCGCGAGGACGGAGAGGACGGATCCCTGGACCGTGGGGTCCAGGCGGCGCATCGCCACCGTGGTCAGCTCCGTACCGGAGGCGATCAGTGCCCGTTCCAGGACGTCCAGGCTCGGGGCCCCGCCCGTACCCATGATCAGGCGGGAGGAGAAGGTGCGGCCGCCCAGCAGGAAAGCGTCGTCAGCCATGCCGCTCAACCCCCCTGGACCGCGGTGAGGATCTCGACCCGGTCGCCGTCGCCCACCGGTGTGGCGGGCCACTGCCCGCGCGGCACCACGGTCTCGTTGAGCGCGGCCGCGACCCCGGACGGGGCGGTGGTCAGGGCGGCGACCACCGTGTCGAGCGTGGTCCCGGCGGCGACCTGGCGCGCCTCGCCGTTGACCGAGACGGAGACGGAGATGGTCATGCGTACGACTCCTGGGGCGTGAGGGCGAAACGGCGCGGGGTGAAGGGGCGCGCGATCTCCGGCAGTTCGCCGGTGGTCAGCAGCTCCGCCATGACGTCCCCGGTGAGCGGGGTCAGCAGCACCCCGTTGCGGTAGTGCCCGGTGGCCAGGTGCAGGCCCGGCAGTTCGGTCGGACCGAGCAGCGGCGCGTTGTCGGGCGAGCCCGGCCGCAGCCCCGCCCGGGTCTCGGTGAGCGGGAGTTCGGTGATGCCGGGCACCAGCTCGTGGGCGTCGCGCAGGAGCTCGTAGACCCCGCCGGCGGTGACGGTGGTGTCCCAGCCGAGTTCCTCGCTGGTGGCGCCGATGACCAGCTCGCCGTTCTCGCGCGGGACCAGGTAGACGTGGCTGCCCCGCACGACGGCGCGTACGGTCCGCGACAGGAACGGCGCATGGGCGGCCGGCACGGTCAGGCGCAGCACCTGGCCCTTGACCGGCCGTACGGGAGCCACCACCTGCGGCGGTACGCCCGCGAGCCGGCCGCTGAGCGACCCCGCGGCCAGCACCACCTGGTCGGCGAGCAGCTCCGTACCGTCGTCGAGCCGCGCCCCGCGGGCCCGGTCGGCGGCGGTGAGCAGTCGCTCCGCGGCCGCCCGGTGGATGCTCACGCCGGCCCGCTCGCAGGCGGCCAGCAGCGCCGCCGCCAGCCGGCGCGGGTCCACCTGGTGGTCCCCGTCCACGCGCAGTCCGCCGCGGACACCGGGGGCCAGCATCGGCTCCAGGCGGCGGCACTCGCGCCCGGTCAGCCACTGCGACTCCAGCCCGCAGCGGCGCTGCAGTGCGTGCAGCTCGCGCAGGTGGAGGCGGTCGTCCGCGTCGAGCGCCACGGCGAGGGTCCCGCAGGCCCGGTAGCCGATGTCCAGCCCGCCGCTCGCGTCGGCGAGTTCGGCGGCGAACTGCGGATAGCGGGCGGCCGAGGCGAGGTTCAGCCCGAGCAGGGTCTCCTCGCCGTAGTGGAGCTCGGTGACGGCGGCGAGCATGCCCGCCGCGACCTGGGCGGCGCCGCCGCCGGGCGCCGGATCGGCGAGCGCGGTGCGCAGACCCGTACCGGCCGCCCGCCAGGCCGTGACGAGGCCGATGATCCCGCCCCCGATGACGAGGACGTCGTATCCCGGTTCCGGGCTTCTTCGAGATGAGTGCATGGGCGTCCAGCCCCTCCCTTCGCCGGCATGACCCGGATCAGGTTCGTACGGTCGGAGGCCGGCCAGCCTCCCTCTCAGCCCGGTGCGCCCGGACTCCCGCGATAGGTACGGTGGCCAGACTAACCCCGCCGCCGACGGCCGGGTAAGGCTGCCTCCCTGACCCGGCCCGATCGGCGAGACACCCCCTAATGTGGGCGGCGTGAGCGACCAGACGGAAGAGACTGACAGCGGCGTCGTCATAGTGGGCGCCGGAATGGCGGGGGTGCAGACGGCGGTTGCCCTGCGCGAACAGGGCTTCACCGGCCCCGTCACCCTGCTGGGCGCCGAGCCCCACCAGCCCTACGACCGGCCCCCGCTCTCCAAGGCGGTGCTGCTCGGCAAGGCCGAGGACTCGGCGTTCGACATCGACTTCGAGGCGCTCGGCATCGAGCTGCGGCTGGGGACGACGGTCACCGGGCTGCGGGCCGCCGAGCGCCTGCTCGACACCGAGAGGGGCCCGGTCCCGTACGGGGTGCTCGTGCTGGCGACCGGCGCCGAACCGGTGACCCTGCCCGGCACGGAGGGCGTCCCCGGGGTGCACCTGCTGCGCACCCTGGACGACGCGGCCCGGCTGAAGCCCGTACTGGCCTCGGCGCCGGCGATCGTCGTCGTCGGGGCGGGCTGGATCGGCGCCGAGTTCGCCACGGCCGCGCGCGAGGCGGGCTGCGCCGTGACCGTGGTGGAGGCGGCCGACCGGGTCCTCGCGGGAGCGCTGCCGGCCGAGGTCGCGGCCCCGATGGCGCACTGGTACGCGCAGGCCGGGGCCGAACTGGTCACCGGCGCGAAGGTGGCCTCCGTGGAGTCCGGCCGGGTGCTGCTCGCGGACGGCCGGGAGCTGGCGGCCGGCGCGGTGGTCGTGGGCATCGGCGCCCGGCCGGCGACGGCGTGGCTGGCGGGGTCGGGCATCGAGCGGGGCGCGGACGGCTCGGTGACGGCGGACGCCCACCTGCGGACCTCCCTGCCCGGGGTGTACGCGGTCGGCGACTGCGCGTCCTTCCCGTCGGGGCGGTACGGGGCCCGGCTGCTCGTGCATCACTGGGACAACGCGCTGCAGGGCCCCCGGGTCGTCGCGGCGAACATCCTGGCCGGGGAGCCCGTACGGGTCTACGACCCGGTGCCGTATTTCTGGTCGGAGCAGTTCGGGCGGTTCGTGCAGTACGCCGGCCACCACGCCGGGGCCGACGCGATGCTGTGGCGCGGCGATCCGGCGGAGCCGGCGTGGTCGGTGTGCTGGGTACGGGAGGGCGCGCTGGTGGCGGTGCTGGCGGTGGGCCGCCCGCGCGACCTGGCCCAGGGCCGCAAGCTGATCGAATCGGCGACCCCGGTCGACCCGGCCAAGGTCGCCGACCCCGCCGTCCCCCTCAAGTCGGCGACCGCGTAGTCACCCGGAAGGAGCCGCGAGGGGCCGTGAGTGGGCCGGGAGAGGGCCGTGAGAGGGCCGGGACAGGGCCGGGAGAGAGCCGGGGGAACCCGGACGGGGCGGCTCGGGTACCGGGGGCGAGTCCGAGATGGCAGGCTTGTGCCCGTGACCGAGATTGACGCAAAGATCGACGCCCTTGTCCCCGCCTGGCTCTACCTCCCCGACATCGCGGAGATGCTCGACATCGAAGTGACCCGGGTCCGCCAGATGGTCAAGGAAGGTCAGCTGCTCGCCGTGCGCCGCGGCGAGAACCGCTCCCTGCAGGTACCCGCTCCCTTCATCGACGGCGACAAGGTCGTCAAGGGCCTGGTCGGCCTGCTGACCGTGCTCCGCGACGACGGCTTCTCCGACGCGGAGATCCTGGAGTGGATGTTCACCGCGGACCCGACCCTGCCCGGCACCCCCGCCCAGGCGCTGAGCGAGAATCGCGGCACGGAGGTGAAGCGCCGCGCTCAGGCGCTCGCCCTCTGAGCGCTCCGAGCGCTCCGAGCTGAGACACGATCCAACCGCGGTGTACGGGCCGGGCGGCTGCGCCGTCCGCCCGTACACCGCGTACCGCTTACCACCCGGGGGTACCCATGTCCGCGAACGCCCAGCTGTCCGACGCGCGGCTCTATCTGTGCACGGACGCCCGCAAGCGGCAGGGCGACCTCCCCGAGTTCCTCGACGCGGTCCTCGCCGGCGGCGTGGACATCGTCCAGCTCCGCGACAAGGGCATGGAGGCCGGCGAGGAGCTGGAGCACCTCCAGGTCTTCGCGGACGCGGCCCGCCGGCACGGCAGGCTGCTCGCGGTCAACGACCGCGCCGACGTCGCGCACGCCATCGACTCCGACGTACTGCACCTCGGTCAGGGCGACATCCCCGTCCCCGCCGCCCGCGCCGTCCTCGGCCCGGCCGTGCTGATCGGCCGGTCCTGCCACGCGCAGTCCGAGGTCGATGCCGCCGTCGCCGAGCCGGGCGTGGACTACTTCTGCACCGGCCCCTGCTGGCCGACCCCCACCAAGCCCGGACGGCACGCCCCCGGCCTCGACCTCGTCCGGTACACCGCCTCGCTGGCGCAGGACCGGCCCTGGTTCGCCATCGGCGGGATCGACGGTACGAATCTGGACGAGGTCCTCGACGCCGGCGCCACCCGTGTCGTCGTCGTCCGCGCCCTCACCGAGGCCTCCGACCCGGGCGCGGCCGCGGCCGACCTCGCCAAGCGGGTCCGCGCCCGCGTCAGTGGCTGAGTGTCCAAAAACGTGTCCAAGGGATGGACCGGGCTTCGGTGTCCGCCAGGCCGCGTCTAACCTGCCCGTATGGCCCTTGGCACCTCCTCCACCTGGTCGGATCGCGCACACACGGTCCGCGACCTCCTCGCGTCCGGGCGCTCCTACTCCTTCGAGTTCTGGGCCCCCAAGACGGAGAAGGGCGAGCGCAACCTCTGGAACGCGCTGCGCCGGGTCGAGGCGGTGTCCCCGAGCTTCGTCTCCGTCACGTACGGAGCCGGCGGCTCCACCCGCGGCGGCACCGTCCGGGCGACCGAGCAGATCGCCTCCGACACCACCCTGACCCCGGTCGCGCACCTCACCGCCGTGGACCACTCGGTCGCCGAGCTGCGCAATGTGATCGGCCAGTTCGCCGACGCAGGCATCCGGAACATGCTCGTCGTGCGCGGAGACCCGCCGGGCGACCCGATGGGCGAGTGGGTGGCGCACCCCGAGGGTGTCCACTACGCCGCCGACCTGGTGCGCCTGGTCAAGGAGTCGGGTGACTTCTGCGTCGGCGTCGCGGCCTTCCCCGAGATGCACCCGCGCTCCGACGACTGGGACACGGACATCCGGCACTTCGTGGACAAGTGCCGTGCGGGCGCCGACTATGCGATCACCCAGATGTTCTTCGATCCGCAGAATTATCTGCGGCTGCGCGACAGCGCCGAAAAGGCGGGCTGCGAAACCCCGATCATCCCCGAGGTCATGCCTGTTGTGGCCATCAAGCAGCTCGACCGGCTGCCACAACTCAGCAACGCAGTCTTCCCCGCAGACGTGAAAGAACGCATGCTCGCCGTCAAGGACGATCCGGCCGCTGTACGCTCCATTGGCATCGAGTTCGCCACGGAGTTCTGCGCGCGGCTGCTGTCCGAGGGTGTCCCGGGGCTGCACTTCATCACGCTGAACAATTCCACGGCGACTCTCGAGATCTACGAGAATCTGGGTCTGCACCAGCGGGCCTGATCGGCCGGCCCCCGTTTCCTGGGCGGTCCGCCGTACCGAGAGGGGCCATGCATGGGAATGACGGTCCTCTACATCGCGTTCGGTTTCGTCGCGTTGTGGCTGCTTGCCGAGGTCCTGATGCAGTACAAGGCCCGGCTGCGCTGGCGCCTGCTCGCCTTCGCCGGCTTCCTCGGCGTCGTCGCGGGCGTGGTGCTGCCGTCCGTGCTCGTCATCGCGGCCGGCGCGGCCGCGTTCGCCATGGGCCAGATCCTGGTGACGCTCTCCTTCCGCAAGGGCTTCGAGGCCGGCTGGGCGCTGCGCCGCGGCGGTGTGCCCGTCGCGGCGCCGCCGACCCGGCGGCGCCGGGCCGCGGGCGGTCCGCGTCCGCAGCCCGCGCTGCGGGTCACCGCGCTCGAGTACGGGTCCGAGGACGCGCCCCAGGACGGATCCGCGGCCGAGCAGCAGGCCACCGGCGCCCCCGACGCATCGAACCCCTCGGACGACGCCCCGTCCGCCGGGGGCCGGGAGTTCTACAGCCCGCAGCCGCTGCCCGAGGACACCGGGTCGTACGGGATCCAGAGCTTCGCCCCGGCCGCCGACACGGCGGCCTTCGCCTCGCCGTTCACCACGGCCGAGCAGGACTCCCACCAGTACGCCGCGTACCACGACCCCCAGGGCCAGGGCGGGTACGACTACAGCGCCGGCTACCAGGCGGGCGGCGAACAGCAGGTCTACGCCGCCTACTCGGACCCGTACATCGGCACCGGCGGCGGCGTCGCCCCGCAGCAGCCGTACGACTACGCCCCCTACGCCGAGTACACCCCCGACCCGTACGCGGCCGCGCAGCAACAGCAGTACTCCATGGACACCCCGCCCGGCGGGGTCTGGGTCCCGCAGCAGCGGTCCACCGACGAGTACGGCCGGCCCTACCCCGAGCAGGAGCCGGGCCGGCAGCCGCAGCAGGGGTACCCGTACACCGGCGAGTACGAGCAGTACCGCTACTGAGAACCGCGGAACTCCGCGCCCTCCACGATGAGCCCGGACACCAGGGCCCCCGTCATCCCGGCGTGCGCCAGCCCGCCACCGGGGTGCGCCCAGCCGCCCGCGAGGTACAGGCCGGGCAGGGCCGTGGAGTTGGCGGGGTAGAGGCCACGGCCGCCGGCCCCCGCGAGAGCCGGCGGGGGGACCGACCCGCCGAGGGCGCCCGTGGCCGCCTCGACGTCGGCGGGGGTGCGCACCTCGTGCCACAGCAGCCGCTCCCGCAGGCCCGGTACGGCCCGCTCGGCGAGGACCAGCAGCTCCCCGGCCCCGGGGGCGCCGGCCGCCGGCACGGGGGCGCAGACGGCGCTCACGGTGACCGCCTCGTGGTCCGCGTCGGGCCGGGTCGCCGGGTCGTCGGGGCGCAGCACGGTGACCAGCGGCCCGGGGGAGTGCACCAGCGTCCGGTGCACGGCGTCCGCGGGGCGGGCGCCGCGCAGGGCGAGGAACAGGGTGACGCGGCTTGCCGTGCCGGCCCCGCGGGCCGGGACGCCGCCGGGCGCCGACTCCACCCCCAGCTGCCGGGGGTCCACGCCGCACACGACGAAGTCGGCCTCCGCCTCGGTGCCGTCGGCCAGCCGCAGTCCGGCCGCCCGGCCGCCGCGCGCGAGAACTTCCCGTACGTCCCCCTCCGCGCCGAAGACGAAGGCGACCTTCCGTTCCAGGCACCGCTCGTACACGGCGGTGGCCAGCGCCCGCAGCCCGCCGCGCACGTACCAGCTGCCGAAGGTCTGCTCCATGTACGGGAGCACGGCCGCCGCGGCCGGCGCGGTCGCCGGATCGACCCCGTACGCGCGGACGCGGCCGGTCAGCAGCTCCCCGAGACCGTCCCCGCCCAGCTCGCGCCCGGCCACCTCGGCCAGCGTGGGCGGCCGCCTGCGCAGCAGACCGCTCCCCCGCACCGCGGGGTACGGGTCGCGGCCCAGCACCTGCCAGTCGGGGCGCAGCGGCTCCTCCAGCAGGGGGCGGCGGGTGGCGTCCCAGGCGTCCCTGGCGCGGCCCAGCACCGCGCTCCAGCGCTCCCCGGCGCCGGGCCCGAAAGCCTGGTCGAGGACGGCGGCGGCCGCGCCGCGCGAGGCGTTGGGGAGGGTGACCTCGCGGCCGTCGGCGAGGACGTGCCGGACGGCCGGATCCACCTGGACCAGCTCGGCGCAGTCCTCCAGGGGCCGCTTGCCGGTCTTGACGAACAGGTCGCGGTAGACGGCGGGCAGGTGCAGCAGTCCGGGGCCGGTGTCGAAGGCGAAGCCGTCGCGCTCGAAGCGGCCGACCGCGCCCCCGTACGTCGTTCCGCGCTCGTACACCGTCACCCGGTGCCCCGCCACGGCCAGCCGGGCCGCCGTCGCCATCGCGCCCATGCCGGCGCCGATCACCGCAATTCGTGCCATGCGGCTGAGCCTATCGAGCGCTGACGGGCAGCTCAGCGGGGCGGTGCCGCGGCGGCCGCCCGCGCCTCGGCGGACAGCCGTTTCTCCTCGCGGCGCTGGGCACGCCGGCGCAGGAAGCGGCGGATCCTGCTCCACAGGTAGATCAGCAGCGCCAGACCGATGGCCAGCAGCACGGCAGCGATGATCGCGGCGGCCTGCGGGTTGAACATCGCGAAGGTGACGATCCCGGCCACCCCGAGGTCCTCGGCGGTGCTCATCGCGATGTTGGTGAAGGGCTCGGGCGAGGTGTTGATCGCCATCCGGGTGCCGGCCTTGACGAAATGGCTGGCCAGGGCGGTGGAGCCGCCGACGGCTCCGGCGGCGATGTCGGAGAGCGAGCCGCTCTGCCCGGCCAGCAGTGCGCCGACCACCGCGCCGGCCACCGGGCGGATCACGGTGTGGACGCCGTCCCAGAGCGAGTCCACGTACGGGATCTTGTCGGCCACCGCCTCGCAGAGGAACAGCACGCCCGCGACGATCAGCACGTCGGTGCGTTGCAGCGATGCCGGGACCTCGTCGGTCACACCGGTCGCGCCGAAGATGCCGAGCAGCAGGACCACGGCGTAGGCGTTGATCCCGCTGGCCCAGCCGCTGGTGAAGACCAGGGGGAGCACACTCACCGGCTCATCATGACGGAAAGGTGAGGGGATGACCGCCATACGGCGGCCATCCCCTCACCTGTGTTCCGTGTTCCGAGCGGGGTCTACTGCCCCTGTTCGTCGCGGCGGCGCTGCCACCGCTCCTCGATGCGGGTCATCATCGACCGACGCTGCCGGTTCTGGCCGTGGGCCGAACCGCCTGCACTGCCGGAGGCGGGCTGCTCACCGGGCTTGGGTGCCTTGCGCCAACCGGTGACCACGAGAACGGTGCAGCCCAGCATGACGAGGAAACCCACCACGCTGATCCAGAGCACGTTCGGCACGATCACACCGGTCATGAGGAGCGCGATACCCACCACAATGCCCGCGACTGCCTGGTAGACCCGTCGCCGGGTGTACGTACGCAGTCCGCTTCCCTCAAGCGCTGTCGCGAACTTGGGATCTTCGGCGTACAGCGCTCGCTCCATCTGCTCGAGCATGCGCTGCTCGTGCTCCGAGAGCGGCACGGGAGTCCTCCTCATCCGTCGGTCGCGGGGGGTAGCGACCAGGGGTCCCCTTCAGGATAGGCGGGGAATCGCCCCCGTGATACCCGCCCTCTACGCCACTTTCATCAATCGCTGCGCGAAACCGTACCGCCGTGCGAGCGGCCACTGGGGCGTTATTCCCCAATGATCCGTCCGGCATGCCGGTCACTGCCCCCGATCATACGGGGCCGGGCGGCGGTTCGGAGGGTGTGTGGCCGACCCCGTGCCGGGAAGCTCCGCAGATCAGGCGGGCTTCTCGCCCAGGACGTGCAGCTGCGTGGCGACCGCGTGGAAGGCGGGCAGCTCGGCGGCGGCCTCTTCCAGGCGGAGCAGGGCCTCGACCGCGCCCGGCTCGGTGTCCACCAGGACCCCGGGGACCAGGTCGGCGAAGATCCGTACGCCGTGCACCGCGCCGACCTCCAGGCCCGCTCCGCCGACCAGCTCGCCGAGCTGTTCGGCGGTGAAGCGGCGGCCCGCCGGGTCGCCGGAGCCCCAGCGGCCCGCCGGGTCGGTGAGCGCCGTACGGGCCTCGACGAAGTGCCCGGCCAGCGCGCGCGCCAGCACGGCCCCGCCGAGCCCGGCGGCCAGCAGGCTGAGGATGCCGCCGGGGCGCAGGGCCGCCACCGCGTTGGCCACGCCCTCGGCCGGTTCGTCCACGTACTCCAGCACGCCGTGGCACAGCACCACGTCGTACGACTCGCGCTCGACGACATCGAGCAGGCCCTGGGCATCGCCCTGTACGCCGCGCACCAGGTCGGCCACGCCGGCCTCGGAGACCCGGCGCTCCAGCCCGAACAGCGCGTTCGGGCTGGGGTCGACCACGGTGACCCGGTGGCCCAGGCGGGCCACCGGCACGGCGAAGTTGCCGGTGCCGCCGCCGGTGTCGAGCACGTCCAGCACATCCCGCCCGGTCGCCTTCACCCGGCGGTCGAGCGCCTCCTTGAGGACCTCCCACACCACGGCGGTGCGAAGGGAGGCACGGGGGCGGGAAGTGTCCGACACGACTGTTGGCTCCTCGGCGCGGTACGGGAAAGCGGTCTCCGCCCCACCCTATTGCCTCGGGCCGCCGGGCAGCTCATCCCGCGTCCGGGTGCTCCGGGTGCTCCGGGCGCGGCTGTGGCGGGACCTGCGGCAGGGTCTGCGGCAGACCTTGAGCGGCTGGCGGGTGGAGTTCCAGCATCCGCTCCACCAGGCGCAGGAACATCGAGACGGCGCGCACCAGATCGTCCGCGTCCCGCGCGGTCGCCGCATCCGCCATGCCCGCCTCGGCCCGGGCCCGGCGGGCCGCGCCGGAAGCGAAGAGCGCGCTCCACTCGGCCAGTTCGGGCGCTATCTCCGGGAGCACCTCCCACGCGCTGCGGATCCGGGGCCGCCGCCGCGGGCTCACCGGCTCGGGGCGCCCGCGCGCGGCGAGTACGGCCGCGGCGGTGCGCAGGGCGGCGAGATGGGCGGTGGCGTACTGCTCGTTGGGCCGGGTCAGCCGGGCGGCTTCGGCCAGGCCGCTGCGGGCCTTGGCGAGCAGGTCGAGGGCGGCCGGAGGGGCCGCCGACTTCCGCGGGACGGGGTGGACAGGGGACGGGGACGGTGTGGCCATGACGAACCTCCTGTCGATGCGCGCGAGGCGCTCCTGCGTGGTGCGGTGGCGGTGCGGGGCCCGGCGCTGTGCCGGTCCGTGCATTCATCGTGACGGCCCCCACTGACAATCGCGCTGACCTGCGCATTCGCGACAACTACCCCCCTGCGCGCGCCGGATGTCTCCGAAGGTGGTAGTTTTTGAACTGACCGGTCAGTTCAAAAAAGAGGGGGATGGCGTGGACAGCCCGCACGGCGCGTCCGTCAAAGCCGCGGACTTCGGACTCAAGGGCCCGCGCGGCTGGGTCTTCCGGGGCATCGGGATCGACGCGGCGCCCGGATCGCTCATCGCGGTCGAAGGCCCTTCCGGCAGCGGTCGGACCTGCCTCCTCCTCGCCCTCACCGGGCGGATGAAGCCCACCGAGGGCCGCGCCGAGATCGGCCGCCACCCGCTGCCGAAGAAGATGGCCGCCGCCCGCCGCATCAGCGCACTCGGGCCGGTCCCCGGGGTCAACGACCTCGACCAGGCCCTCACCGTCGCCGAGCAGCTGCGCGAGGGCGCGCTGCTCCAGCGCCGCTACGACGGCCCGTTCCGCGCCCTGCTGGGCCGGCGCACCGAGCGCCGCGCCGCCGGCGAGGCCCGGATCGACGCCGCGCTGGCCGCCGCCGGACTGGACCTGGCCACCCTGCCCAAGGGCCCGCGCACCTCCGTACGGGACCTGGAGCGCCTGGAATCCGTACGGCTGTCGGTGGCCATCGCCCTGCTGGGGTCGCCCCGGCTGCTGGCCGTGGACGACCTCGACCTCAAGCTGTCGGACGCCGAGCGCGCCGAAGCCTGGGCCCTGCTCCGCTCCATCGCCGCCGCCGGGACCACCGTCCTCGCGGTGTGCAGCGAGGCCCCCGAGGACGTGACGGTCCTGCGGACGGCTCCCGCGGAAGCGGAAGCGGACGCGGACGCGGACGCGGACGAGAAGAACGAAGCCGACGACACCACCACCACTGACGAAGACACGAAGGGGGCGGACGATGCGCTCGCCGAAGCTGGCCGCGCTTGAGCTGAAGCGGTTCGGGCGGGGGAAGCTGCCCCGAGCCGCTCTCGTCGCGCTGCTCCTGCTGCCGCTGCTCTACGGAGCGCTGTACCTGTGGTCCTTCTGGGACCCGTACAGCCGCCTCGACAAGGTTCCCGTCGCCCTCGTCAACTCCGACCAGGGCGCCACCGTGGACGGCAAGAAGATCGACGCCGGCGATGAGATAACCCGCAAGCTCCACGCCAGCAAGACCTTCGACTGGCGCGAGGTGAGCGCCGAGGAGGCGGCGAAGGGGCTGGAGGACGGCACCTACTACCTGTCCCTCACCATGCCCGCCGACTTCAGCGCGAAGATCGCCTCCAGCTCCGGCGCGGACCCCGCCACCGGAGCCCTCCAGGTCCGCACCAACGACGCCAACAACTACATCGTCGGCTCGATCTCGCGCACCGTCTTCTCCGAGGTCCGCTCGGCGGCGTCCACCAACGCCTCCCGCGGCTTCCTCGACAAGATCTTCGTCTCCTTCTCCGACCTGCACGACAAGACCGCCGAGGCCGCCGACGGCGCCGACAAGCTCAAGGACGGCGCCGGCGAGGCCCAGCAGGGCGCCGAGGCCCTCGCCGACGGCCTCGACACGGCCGAGGAGAAGAACGGCGAGCTCACCGGCGGACTCAAGAAGCTCAACTCGGCCGCCGGACAGCTGGAGAGCGGGACGAGGAACGTCGCCAACGGCACCCAGATCGTCGCCGACGTGGTCAACCGCGCCGCCGCCAAGGCCAAGCCCCTCGTCGAGAACCCCAAGCAGATCGCCGACAGCGCCGAGCTGGTCGCCGACACCGCCAAGGTCGTCAACAACCACCTCGACACCTTCGCCAAGAAGGCCCCGGCCGCCGCCCGGGTCGGCAAGCAGGCCGCGGCCCTGGCCGCCGACGTCTACACCCGCACGTGCGTCACCCCCGCCACCAAGCCGCTGCCCGCGACCTGCCCCGACCTGAAGAGGGTCAAGGACGGCACCGCCGAGGCCGCCGAGCTCTCCGGTGACGTCGAGTCCCTGGTCAAGGACTCCGGCGGCGACCTGGCCAAGCTCAAGGAGCAGCTCGCCGAACTGGAGAAGGACGCCCGCAAGCTCGCCGCCATGGCCCCCGGCCTCTCCGGCGACCTCGAATCGGCCGTCACCCAGGCCAACGCCCTCAACACCGGTGCCCACAAGGTCGCCACCGGCATGGTCCAGCTGCACGCCGGGATCGGCTCCGCCTCCTCCGGCTCCGCCGCCCTCGGCGACGGCGTCGGCAAGCTCGGCGACGGCGCGCACCGCCTCGACGGCGGCATGTACAAGCTCGTCGACGGCAACCGTGATCTCGCCGACGGCCTGCACGACGGCGTCGGCAAGATCCCCGACTACGACCAGCAGCAGCGCGAGGCCCGCACCCAGGTCATGGCCGACCCGGTCCAGCTCGCGAACCAGTCCCTGCACAAGGCGCCCAACTACGGCACCGGCTTCGCCCCGTACTTCATCCCGCTCTCCCTGTGGGTCGGCGCGATGGTCGCCTACATGCTGATCGCCCCGCTGAACCGGCGGGCCCTGGCGGCGGGCGCCTCGCCCTGGCGGATCGCCTTCGCCGGTTGGCTTCCCGTGGCGGGCCTCGGCATCCTCCAGGTGGGCGCGCTGATGTCCGTACTGCACTGGGGCCTCGGCCTGGAGATGGCCCGTCCGGCCCTCACCATCGGGTTCCTGATGCTGGTCACCGGCTGCTTCGCGGCCATCGTCCAGTGGCTCAACGCCAAGTTCGGCGCGGCCGGGCGGATCCTGGTCCTGGCCGTCCTGATGCTCCAGCTGACCTCGGCGGGCGGCACGTACCCCGTACAGACCAGCCCCGGCTTCTTCAACGCCATCCACCCGTACCTGCCGATGTCGTACGTCGTGGAGAGCCTGCGCCGCCTCATCACCGGCGGCGACCTCACCCCGGTCTGGCAGGGCTGCGCCGTCCTGACGGCCTTCACGGTGGGCGCCCTGGCGCTCACCGCGCTCGCCGCCCGCGGCAAGCAGGTGTGGACGATGGACCGGCTGCACCCGGAACTGAGCCTGTAAGGACCTGTTGACCTGTGAGAATCAGCGCCATGGAAAGCAGCAGCACCGGCACGGCGGCCGCCGCGAGCAGCGGAAGCGGCGGCGGCCGCCGACAGGCCACCAGGCAGAAGCTCTACGAAGCGGCCGTCACCCTCATCGCGGAGCAGGGTTTCTCCGCGACGACGGTCGAGGAGATCGCCGAGCGGGCGGGCGTCGCCAAGGGCACCGTCTACTACAACTTCGCCAGCAAGAACGACCTGTTCGAGGAGCTGCTGCGGCACGGCGTCGGCCTGCTCACGGCGTCCCTGCGGACGGCCGAACAGGAGACGCAGGCACGCGGCGGCAGCCGCGTCGAGGCGCTGGACGCGATGATCCGGGCCGGCCTCGTCTTCATCGACCGCTACCCGGCCTTCACCCAGCTGTACGTCGCCGAGCTGTGGCGGACCAACCGGACCTGGCAGTCCACGCTGATGGTGGTACGCCGGGAGGCGGTGGCCGTCGTGGAGACGGTGCTGCGGGAGGGCGTCGAGCGCGGTGAGCTGAGCGCGGAGATCGACGTGCCGCTGACCGCGGCCGCGCTGGTGGGGATGGTGCTCGTGGCCGCCCTCGACTGGCAGTCGTTCCAGAGCGAGCGGTCCCTGGACGACGTGCACTCGGCGCTGTCGCTGCTGCTGCGGGGGCGGGTCAGCGGGACCCGCTGACGCCGTACCCCGATCGGCGGTGCCGTGCGGCGGCCCGGCGGCGTAGAACTGGCTGAGTATCCGTACCCAGGCGCGAGATGAGTACGCGCGCGGATGGCCCCCACCTGCGCGGACGCCAGACTGGGGGCAACGGACAGGGACCCGGCCCGCACCGCCGACACGGGGCTGCGGAGCGGGCCGGTGATCTCTGCCGGGTGGGGGTGGAACGACGATGCGGCGGGGCTCGGGGGGATCGAGCCTCGCCGCACCGCCGTCCCCGGGTACGGGGCGGGGCCCCGGGCCGGGAGCCGCGGCGGGCTCAGCCGCGGCCGCGGAGGGGCAGGCGCAGGCGGATGGCCGACCAGCGGGCCGAGGCCGCCGAGGCAACGGCCGACCAGCGGGCCGCGGCCGACCACTGGAGCCGGGCCGCCGAGCGGGGGAGCAGCAGCGCGCGCAGCCGGGCACCGCGGGAGACGCCCGCCAGCAGGCCCGCCCGGACCGCCAGCACGTCCGCCGACAGCCCCTCGTACGGGCCCGCGGCAGCGCCGGGCGGCGCGTACAGCACCCGCTCCACCGCCCCCGCGATCCGCGCGGCGGCAGCCGCCGCCTCGGGCTCCAGCCGCCCCAGCTCCACCATCCGCGCCGCCGCGCCGCGCGGGGACCGGGCCTCGTCGGGGGTGATCCCGACGTCCCAGGCCGCGTCGCCCAGCTCCCGCCAGGCCGCCGGCACCTCGCGCGACCCCAGCCGTCGGGCGCGCACCCGGCCCCGCCACAGCAGCGGCAGGAAGGGCAGGACGAGCGCGGCCAGGCCGACCGCCGTCCAGGTGAGCACGGACCGCAGCGACGGGCCGCCGCCCGAACCGGTGTCCTGCCGCAGCGCGGGCCCCCCGCACTCGCCCAGCCTCTTCATGGCCGGCGGGCAGTCGTCCGTCTTCGACGGAGCCGCCGACGGCTCGGCCGCGCTCTTCGACGGCGCCGCCGTCGGAGCCGTCGGCTGGGTCTGCGGGGCCTCGGGCCGGCTGTAGTCCGGCACGGTGATGCCCGAGCGCGGCGTCGGCTCGAACCGCGTCCACCCCACGCCCTCGAAGTACAGCTCCGGCCACGCGTGCGCATCGCGCATCGAGACGTTCACACTGCCGTCGGACTGCTTCGCCCCGGGCGTGAACCCGACCGCCACCCGCGCCGGGATCCCGAGCGAACGCGACATGGAGGCCATCGAGAACGCGAAGTGGATGCAGAAGCCCTCCTTGTCCGCCAGGAAGCGGGCGATGGCCTGCGAACCGGTCCCCGAGGACACCTTGGTGTCGTAGCGGAATCCGCCGTTCACCGCGAAGTAGTCCTGGAGCTTCACCGCACGCGTGTAGTCGTCCTTCGCGCCCTGCGTGACCCGGCGGGCCGTCTCGGCGACCACCGGCGGCAGGTTGGCCGGCAGCTGCGTGTACTCCGACTCGATCAACGGGTTCGGCTTCGGCGCCGTCTGCAGCTGCTCGGCCGTCGGCCGCAGCAGCAGGCTCCGTACGGTGTACTGCGCGCCCTGGACGTTCTGGAACTTGTCCTTGGCCAGCTGGTCGCCGACCAGCGTGCGCCCGGCCGGCTCGAACCGCCACTTCCCGCCGATGTCCACGCCCGTCGCCGGGTACGGCATCGGCAGGTAGCGCTGCGCGTACGTCTCGGAGGACGAGATGCTCGTCCGCACCTCGACCGCGTCGGCGCGCACCTCCTCGCCGAGCCCCGGCGGGTTCGGCATCCTGGCCGGCACCTCGGTCAGGGCGCGCCCGGAGGCCTCCCACTTGACGCCGTTGAACTCGTCCAGCGCCAGGATCCGCAGGTACTGCTCGCCGAGCTGCGGGCTGTCCGTGCGGTACTTCAGCACCACCCGGTTGTCCTGCGCGTTCAGGCTGCTCTGGAGCGAGACCAGCGGGTTGACCGCCTGGATCTGCCCGCCGCCCGGGCCGCTTCCGCCGCCCTCGCCCGCCCCGCCCAGCAGCCCGCTGCCGAGCGCCGGCAGCACCGCGGGGACGGCCAGTGCCAGACCCAGGGCCACCGCGCCGAGCCGCCGGCCGGTGCGCACGGGGGAGACGGCCTGGCCGCCGTCCGGTCCGCCGCCGTATCCCGAGGCCGCGGACACCCGCCCGCTCGGGGCCGCGCCGAACACCCGGCCCCACTGCGCCAGCCGGTCGCGGCCCTCGGCCAGCAGCAGCAACAGGTAGCCGCTGCCCGCCAGCAGGAACGTGAACCAGGAGGACTCGCCGCCGCCCGACAATCCCGCGGCCACCGAGTACAGCGCGAGCAGCGGCAGCCCGGCCGCCGCGGCGGTCCGCGCCGTGACCGCCAGCACGTCCACCAGCAGCCCGACCAGCAGCACCCCGGACATCAGCAGCAGCCGGATGCCGTCGGTGAGCGGCGCCGGGATCGCGAACTCGCCCACGTCCTGGACGCCCTGGCGGAACAGCGCGCCGAAGTCCGTCACCAGGTAGGCCAGCGGCCCGTTCCCGGTGGACTCGCCCTTCCCCGCGAACACGAACGCGAGCACCAGCAGCGACACGAGCGCCTGCGAGGCCACGGTCAGCGAGCGGGCCAGCGGCACCCGCCGCGCCCCGGCGCCCACCGCGCTCTGCACGCACAGCAGCAGCGCCGCCTGCGGCATCCAGCTGGCCGTGTCCACCAGCCCGACCAGCGACCACGAGGTGAGCAGCGTCGCCAGTACCGCGAACAGCGTCAGTCTCGCCCGCCCGCTCATCCCCAACCCCCCGCAGCGCCGGTGCCGACCCGGGCGTTCCCGGCCTGTTGCCACAGCTCCCCGAAGGCCACCCCGGGCGGGACGGCCAGCGCCGTCCAGCCCGCGTCGCGCAGCCGGCTCACCGGCTCCGCGCCCTTCGGGCCGGCCGCGCCGACCGAGGGCCGGCCGGACCAGGCCGCGGAGTCCAGTACGAAGGCCACCGCGGCCCCGCTGCGCTGGCGCAGCCTGGCAGCCATCTCGGTCTGTGCCTTGTCCAGGTCCCCGAGGAAGGCGACGAGGAGCCCGTCACCGCCCGCTCCGCCGAAACCGCCGCCCCCGGAGCCGCCGCCGCGCACCGCGTCGTACGCCCGCGAGAGCCCGGCGCCGTCGGAGTGCCCGACCACCGCGAGGGTGTCCATCAGCAGCCCGGCCGCCTCGGCGGACTCCTGGCCGCCGGAGGAGAAGCCGCCGCCCTCGCCGGGTACGCAGTCCCCGGTGTCGGTCAGCAGCCGTACGGAGAACCCCTGCTCCAGCAGGTGCACCAGGGTGGAGGCGGCCGCCGACACGGCCCACTCGAAGGCCGAGTCGGGCCCGGCGCCCTCGTAGGCGAGGCGGCGGGTGTCCAGCAGGACGGTGGCCCTGCTGCGCTGCGGCTGCTCCTCGCGGCGCACCATCAGCTCGCCGTAGCGGGCCGTGGAGCGCCAGTGCACGCGGCGCAGGTCGTCCCCGCGCCGGTAGCCGCGCGGGATCACGTCGTCGTCGCCGGCCAGGGCCAGCGAGCGCCGGCTGCCGTCGCCGTAGCCGGAGGACTCGCCGGTCAGCCGGACCGGTGCGAGCACCTCGGTGCGCGGGATGACGGTGAGGACGTCGTACGTGCTGAAGGAGCGGGTCAGCTCGACCAGCCCGAAGGGGTCGGTGAGGCGCAGCTGGAGCGGGCCCAGCGGGTAGCGGCCGCGCAGGTCGGAGCGGACCCGGTAGGACACCTCGCGCCGGCCGCCGGGCTCGACCCGGTCCAGGACGAAGCGGGGCCGGGGCCCGAGGACGTACGGCACCCGGTCCTGGAGCATCAGCAGCCCGGTGGGCATGCGGGAGACGTTGTCCATGCGCAGCTGTACGCGGGCCTCGGCGCCGGCGGCCACCCGCATCGGGGTCAGCCGACGGTTGCCGGTGACCCGGTGCCGGGTGCGGTGCAGGGCGTAGACGCAGATCAGGGGCAGGGCGGCGAGCAGCAGCCCGACCCGGAGCAGTTCGCCCTGGCCGAGCATGTACGCGCACACGGCGGCGGCGATTCCGGCGGCCAGGAAGGACCGGCCGCGGGTGGTCAGCCCGGACAGCGACGCCCGCAGCCCGCCGAACCCGCCTCCGCCCTGGCCGCCGGCGCCGTGCGGGGCACCGGCGCTCATCAGAAGCCCCGGACGCCCGCGCCGGGCGGGATCTCGCCGCGCGCGTGCGCGGCGGGGACGGGGGTGCGCTGCAGGATGTCGGCGACGACCTGCTCGGCGGTGCGGCGGCCCAGCTGGGCCTGCGCGGTGGGCAGCAGCCGGTGCGCGAGGACGGGGGCGGCCAGCGCCTGGACGTCGTCGGGCAGGACGTAGTCCCGGCCGGCCAGGGCGGCGGAGGCCTTCACGGCGCGCAGCAGGTGCAGGGTGGCGCGGGGGGAGGCGCCCAGGCGCAGGTCCGGGTGGCTGCGGGTGGCGGCGACCAGGTCGACGATGTAGCGCCGGACGGGCTCGGCGACGTACACCTCGCGCACGGCCTCGATGAGCTTGACGATGTCGTGGGCGTGCGCGACGGCCGTGAGGTCGTCGAGCGGGGAGATCCCGCCGTGCACGTCGAGCATCTGGAGCTCGGCCTCGGGGCTGGGGTAGCCGACGGAGACGCGGGCCATGAAGCGGTCGCGCTGGGCCTCCGGGAGGGGGTAGGTGCCCTCCATCTCCACAGGGTTCTGGGTGGCGACCACCATGAAGGGGCTCGGGAGGGTGTACGTGGTGCCGTCTATGGTGACCTGGCGCTCCTCCATCGACTCCAGCAGCGCGGACTGGGTCTTGGGGGAGGCGCGGTTGATCTCGTCGCCGATGACGATCTGCGCGAAGATCGCGCCCGGCTTGAACTCGAACTCGCGGCGCTGCTGGTCGTAGATGCTGACGCCGGTGATGTCGGAGGGCAGCAGGTCCGGGGTGAACTGGATGCGCTGCACCGAGCAGTCGATGGACTTGGCGAGCGTCTTGGCCAGCATGGTCTTGCCGACGCCGGGCACGTCCTCGATGAGCAGGTGGCCCTCGGCGAGGAGCACGGTGAGCGCGAGGCGGACGACCTCGGGCTTGCCCTCGATCACGGTTTCGACCGAGTGACGCACCCGCTCCGCCGTGCTGGTCAGATCCGCGAGGCTCGCTCGGTCGTCATACGTGGTCACCTGGTTCTCCTCGGCCCTTTCTCAGGGCCGACGCCCTTGGCGCATCACCGGCCCACCCCAAATACGGACACCGGCCCGGAGGGTATCCGGGTGACGTCTCCCCGCATTCTTGACGGCGTTACGGCCTTGTGTCACTCACGAGGCCGGATCGATCTCCCGGAGCAGTCCGGTGTGCACGTCGAAGACGAAGCCTCGCACATCGTCCTTGTGGGGCAGGAACGGGTTGGTCCGGACCCGCTGCATGGACTGGCGGACGTCCTGGTCCACGTCGCGGAACGCCTCCACGGCCCAGGCGGGGCGCTGGCCGACCTCGTCCTCCAGCTCGTGCCGGAAGTCCTCGGTCAGGCTTTCGAGACCGCAGCCGGTGTGGTGGATGAGTATCACCGTGCGGGTGCCGAGGGCGCGCTGGCTGATGGTGAGGGAGCGGATGGTGTCGTCGGTGACCACTCCGCCCGCGTTGCGGATGGTGTGGCAGTCGCCGAGCTCCAGGCCGAGGGCGGCGTGCAGGTCGAGACGGGCGTCCATACAGGCCACGACGGCCACGTGGAGGACGGGGCGGGCGTCCATGCCCGGGTCGGTGAATTGCGCGGCGTACGCGAGATTCGCCTCAACCAGTCGGTCGGTGACGGATCGGACGCGCGTGGCCTTGGGCGCGGAGTCAGCGGGCACGTGTGCGGAAGTCGTCATGCTTAAGACGTTAATGGTCACAGCTCGTGTAGGCAGCGAGTGAGGGTGGACAAAGAAGGTCAACAAATCCTGTTGTGAGCTAACCCACAGGGGTGAGGCGGGGGCGGCCGTCCGGGTGATTCGCACCATTTGCCGGTTCACCGGGAGAGGGGCGCACCGCGCGCGGGGCGGTTCGTTGACCGCGGCGACCGTTGCACTAAAGTGACGCGAACCGGCCGGAGCCCGGCCCTGGCGGGCCGCCCGGCCCTGGAAAATACCGCGTGCGCGGCGCGTACGTACGGCTCTGTACGGTTGCCGCGCCGTTATCTGAGAGGGCGCTTTGACTAGCGAGTCCCGACATGTCCCGGTGATGCTCCAGCGGTGCCTGGACCTGTTGGCCCCGGCGCTGGAGAGGCCCGGGGCCGTCGTCGTCGACTGCACCCTCGGCCTCGGCGGCCACAGCGAGGCCCTGCTGACCCGGTTCCCCGAGGCGCACCTGATCGGCCTCGACCGCGACAAGGAGGCCCTGCGGCTCTCCGGCGAGCGGCTCGCGCCCTTCGGGGAGCGCGCCACCCTCGTCCACGCGATCTACGCCGACCTGGCGGAGGTACTGGACAGCCTGCGCATCCCGACCGTGCAGGGCATCCTCTTCGACCTCGGCGTCTCCTCCATGCAGCTGGACGAGGCCGACCGCGGATTCGCGTACGCGCAGGACGCGCCCCTGGACATGCGGATGGACCAGACGACGGGCATCAGCGCGGCGGAGGTCCTCAACACGTACGCCCCGGGCGAGCTCGTACGGATCCTGCGCCAGTACGGCGAGGAGAAGCAGGCCAAGCGGATCGTGTCGGCGGTCGTCCGCGAGCGTGACAAGGAGCCCTTCTCCAACAGCGCGCGCCTGGTCGAGCTGATCCGCGACGCCCTGCCGCAGGCGGTGAAGCGGACCGGCGGCAACCCGGCCAAGCGGACCTTCCAGGCGCTGCGGATCGAGGTCAACGGGGAGCTGTCCGGCCTGGAGAGGGCCATTCCGGCGGCCGTGGACCGGATCGCCGTCGGCGGCCGGATCGCGGTGCTGTCGTACCACTCGCTGGAGGACCGGCTGGTCAAGCAGGTCTTCGCGGCGGGCGCGACCTCCACGGCCCCGCCGGGACTGCCGGTGGTGCCGGAGAAGTACCAGCCGAAGCTGAAACTCCTGACGCGCGGTGCGGAGCTGCCGACGGAAGAAGAGATCGCGGAGAACCGGCGGGCGGCGCCGGCCCGCTTCCGCGGGGTGGAGCGCATCCGGGAGGCGAGGCTGTGAACAAACGCGGGGGACGGCTCGGGCGGGCCCTGGCCGGCAGCCCGGCCGGGCAGGCGGCGCTGACGCCGTTCGTCCTGCTGGTGGTGGCGCTGCTCGGCGGCGGCCTGATCAGCCTGCTGCTGCTGAACTCGGCGCTGAACCAGGGCTCCTTCCAGCTGAGCAAGCTGAAGAAGGAGACCACCGCGCTGACGGACGAGGAACAGGCCCTGCAGCGGGACGTGGACGGCCACTCGGCGCCCGACGCGTTGCAGCGGCGGGCGCAGGAGCTGGGCCTGGTGCCCGGCGGCAGCCCGGTCTTCATCGGCCCCGACGGCAAGGTCACCGGCACGGCCTCCCCGGCGGCGGAGCCCCCGCCGCCGTCCCCGCCGGCCTCCCCGGTCTCCGCCCCGCCCCCGTCGGGCGCGCCGCCCGGCCCCGCGGCCCCGCAGTCCAACCCAACCCCAGGCAGGTGACGCAGTGACCCGGACCCCTGCGGGACGCAAAGCCCGGGGCTCCGCCCCGCCAAGAGGCGACAGCAGCCCAGATCCAGCCCCGCCGGCGTTCGAGGCGCGGGGTCCGGGGCGGCGCCCCGGCAGTGCCGCCGCCCACGCGCACCCCCGCGGAGCAGCCGCGTGAGCCCGCAGGAGCCCCCGCGGCGGCGGGTGCCCGGCCCCGGCAGACCGCGGCCCGGCGGCGAGCGCGCGCGGGCCACCGC
>NZ_JBHWVJ010000098.1:0-27624 GCF_042736725.1 Streptomyces sp. NPDC060028
GGTGCCGTGCCGGGCGCCGCGACGCGGTGAACCTTTCCGGTCACAGCACTAGATGACGCCCCTGGGGCCGGAGAGCGGCGTGCGCCGGTCCTGCCAGCCGGTCAGTGCGGTCAGGCACGCGTGGTCGAGGTGGCGCAGGCCGCTCAGGTCGAGCCGTACGCCGCGGCCGTCGTCCGGTACGGCGTTCAGTTCGTCCAGCAGCTTGGGCAGCCGCAGGAAGCTGGCGTTCCCCAGGACCCGCAGGCACAACTCCTCGCCCTCCCACACCTCCTCGATGTGCACGTGGGAGGTCTCCCAGGCCGCCTTGGCGACGGCGAGCCCCAGCCCGACGAGCACCCCCTCGAAGAGGTTGGTGGCCACGATCGCGCAGGCCGTCGCCACCAGTACCACCGCCTCGCCCCGGTGGGTCCGCCACAGCGCGGCCACGGCCCGGGCCGGCAGCAGCTTCCACCCCGCGTGCAGGAGTACCCCGGCCAGCGCGGCGAGCGGCACGAGCTCCAGCAGCCAGGGCAGCGCGACCGCGAACAGCAGCAGCCAGGCGCCGTGCAGCACCCGGGCCGCGCGGGTGCGGGCGCCGGCCTCCACGTTGGCGGCGCTGCGTACGATCACGGCGGTCATCGGGAGCGCCCCGAGCAGCCCGCAGACGGCGTTCCCGAAGCCCTGGGCCACGAGTTCGCGGTCGTAGTCGGTCCGGGGTCCGTCGTGCATGCGGTCCACGGCGGCCGCGCTGAAGAGCGTCTCGGCGGAGGCGATCAGCGCGAACGCGGCCACGGTGCCGACGGCCCCCACGGACGCCAGCATCCCGAACTCCCCCCAGCCGGGCGGGGACACGGCGTCCAGCATCCCCGTCACCCGGACGCGGGCCACGGGCAGGCGCAGCAGCGAGGCGACCGCGGTGGCGGCGGCCACCGCGACGAGCGCCCCCGGCACGAGCCGCAGCCGGGCGGGCAGGCGGCGCCAGGCCACCATGACGGCCAGGGTCCCGGCCCCGAGCGCCACGGCGGCCCAGTCGGCCTTCCCGCCGAGCGCCGGCACCCCGGCCAGCTTGGCGAGGGTCAGCCCGGGGGCCTCCACGCCGCCCAGGGCGTACAACTGCCCGGCGATCAGCACGAGTCCGATCCCGGCCAGCATCCCGTGCACGACGGCGACGGAGATCGCCCGGAACCACCGCCCCAGCCGCAGCGCCCCCATGCCCAGCTGCACCACGCCGGCGGCCAGCACGAGCACCCCCAGCGCGGGCGCCCCGTACGCCTGCACGGCCTCGTAGACGAGTACGGTCAGCCCCGCGGCCGGTCCGCTGACCTGCAGCGAACTCCCCCGGAACCAGCCGGTGACGAGCCCGCCGACCACCCCGGTGACGATCCCCGACTCGGCCGGCATCCCGGACGCGACCGCCACGCCCACGCACAGCGGCAGCGCGACGAGCGCGACGACCACCGACGCCCCGAAGTCTTCACGAAACGTGCCGGCCCCAGGCATGCGAGAACCCCCTGCCAAGCGATGGCGAATGCCCCCAGCCTGGCCGGGCGCACCTGCCCCGCCCAAGTCCCCACAGAGGCTGACAAAGGCGCATGCGCCGCACACGCTCCGCACACACCACCCGCACTCCGTGACGACCGCGGCCCGGCGGTCCGTGAAGGACCGCCGGGCCGGCGTGGGTCCGGTGGGAGACCGGATAACGGTGTGATCAGCGGTAGTTCACGTACTGGATCGCGAAGTCCAGGTCCTTGCCCTTGAGGAGCGCCTGGATGGCCTGGAGGTCGTCGCGGCTCTTCGAGCTGACGCGCAGCTCCTCGCCCTGGACCTGGGCCTTGACGCCCTTGGGGCCCTCGTCCCGGATGATCTTCGCGACCTTCTTGGCGTTCTCCTGGGAGATGCCCTCCTCGATCGAGGCGAAGATCTTGTACTCCTTGCCGGACAGCTGCGGCTCACCGGCGTCGAGCGCCTTGAGGGAGATCCCGCGCTTGATCAGCTTGGTCTCGAAGACGTCGAGGATGGCCTTGACGCGCTCCTCGGAGTTCGCCTCCATCACGATCTTCTCGCCCGACCAGGCGATCGTGGCGCCGGTGCCCTTGAAGTCGTAGCGCTGCGAGAGTTCCTTGGCGGCCTGGTTGAGGGCGTTGTCGACCTCCTGCCGCTCGACCTTCGAGACGATGTCGAAACTGGAGTCGGCCATGTGCTGTGGCTCCTTGAAGTCGGCTGTGACGGCCCCGAAGGGCGCGGCCGGACATCCCCGGCCCGCTCGGCAAAGCCTAGCCACCGTGCCCGCCGGCGGCGCTGATCAATCCGGTGGCGAAGCACCCCCGGTCATCAGGTATCGTTTACGTCGTTGCCAGGGAGCGCCGCCGCAAGGCGGAAAAAATGGCAGCGACCCTTGGCGGTGTGCCCGAGTGGCCAAAGGGAGCAGACTGTAAATCTGCCGGCTCAGCCTACCCAGGTTCGAACCCTGGCGCCGCCACGCGATGTGAGACCCCCGTTACTGCGGAAACGCAGGAGCGGGGGTCTTCTCGTATGCGTCCGCGAGCCCGGGAGTGCCCCGGAGTGCCCGGGCGGACCCGCAGGTCCCCGATTCGGCCGCCGCCCGTTCGGCGTCGGAGCCGCTCATCAGCCGCATCGTCTGGGCCCGCCGTTCGTTGCACGGGGGTGAAATGGACATCTGACACACGTGGAAGGGTCGGCGGCGGAGTGCTCATCGCCCTGCTCGGGGCCGGGATCCCGGCTCTCGTGGGGGCGGCGCTCCGCACGGAAGTGGGCCAGCCGTACGAGGAGACCCGACTGTATTTCGGCACCGACCGCCCCGGCGGCGGGCCCCCGGTCGCGGAGGGGGAGTTCATGGGCTTCCTGGAGCGGGAGATCACCCCCGCCTTCCCCGAGGGGCTCACCGTCCACGACGGGTACGGCCAGTGGCGGGGCCAGGACGGCAAGGCCGTGCACGAGACCTCGTACGAGGTGGTGCTGCTGTACCCCGAGAAGGACGCCGACGAGCGCAGCGTGCGCATCGAGCGGATCCGGCGGGCGTACGAGGACCGCTTCCAGCAGGACTCGGTCGGGCGGTCCGACGACAAGGTGACCGCGGAGTTCTGAGGAGACCTCAGGGGACGCGGGCCGGCTGCCGGCTGTCGTCAGTTGCCCGCCATGTCCTTGACCGCCACCGACACCGGGGTCGGGCCGGAGATCAGCTCCAGGGTCAGGCCCGCCGTCGCCGGGGTCTCGATCAGCTCCGCCAGCACCGCCGCCACGTCGTCGCGCGGGATCGACCCGCGGCCCGCCCGTGCCTCCAGCCGGACCAGGCCCGTACCCGCGTCGTCGATCAGCGAGCCGGGGCGCAGTACGGTCCACTCCAGGCCCAGCCGGGTGCGGACGTGGTCGTCGGCCTCGCCCTTGGCCCGCAGGTAGATGTCGAAGACGTCGTCGCCCTCGTGCCGCGAGTCCGCGCCCATCGAGGACACCATCAGGAAGCGCCGGACGCCGGCCCGTTCGGCGGCGTCCGCGAAGAGCACCGCCGCACCCCGGTCGACGGTCTCCTTGCGCCCGACGCCGCTGCCGGGACCCGCGCCGGCCGCGAACACCGCCGCGTCCGCGCCCTGCAGGATCCCGGCCACGTGTTCGACCGAGGCCGATTCCAGGTCGCACAGCACCGGTTCGGCGCCCGCCTGCCTGAGGTCGTCGCCCTGTGCGCGGTCACGGATGATGCCCGCGACCTCGTACCCGCGCGCGGCGAGCAGACGCTCCAGCCGCAGCGCGATCTGACCGTGTCCACCCGCGATGACGATGCGCATGTCCCGACCGTACGACGACCCGGGCACGTGCGCCCGCGAACGGACGGCGAACGCTCAGGGACCGGTCTCCATACGGCCCTGCCGGGGCAGGTCCAGGGCCACGGCGACGGCGGAATCGCAATACTCCCGTACGGCACTCGTCCGGGCTACCACCCGCCCGCGGTGGATCACGATCCGGCTGTACGCGAGGGACAGCACCCCCGCGATCCGGTCCCCGCGCACCGCGAGCAGCTCCGCCGGGAAGCCCGCCTCCACCCGCACCTCCGGCAGGCCCATCGCCTCGCGGGCGGCGGCGCTGATCGCGTCGTAGGCCTCCATGGGCCGCAGGCCACCCTGGGAGGCCAGCAGGTACGCGGCTTCGAGCGGGTCGCCGCGGCCGACGGGGTTCCCGGCGTCCCGCAGGGCTCCGCTGCCGGCGGCGACCCGCACCCCGGCCGCGCGCAGGAGCCGTACGGGGGCGGTGCGCAGGCCGCGGCGCTCCAGGGCCGCGCAGTCGCCCTGGGGCAGGCAGGTGACCCGTACGCCGGCCGCAGCCAGCTGGTCGGCGGCGCGCGTCGCCACGTCGAGCAGGAGCCGGGACAGGCCGCCGCAGGGGCCGATGGACACCCCGGGGCGCAGCCCGCCGGCCATCGCCGCGAGCCGGGACAGGCGGGCGGGGTCGTCACCGTCCGTGTGCAGGTCCACGGGGCAGCCGTGCTCGGCGGCGACTTCCAGTACGGCTTCGAGGAAGCCGGTCGGGTCGGGGTCGAGGTCGGGGCAGCCGCCGATGACGGAGGCGCCCATCTTGACGGCGTCCCGCAGCATGGCGAGCCCGTCCGCGCCGGCCACCCCGGTCAGCAGCCGGGGGACGGCGACGGCGGTGAGGTCGGTGAGCCCGCGCAGGGAGCGGCGGGCCTGGAGGACGGCCTCCATGGGGCCGAGGCCGTGCATGTCGCCGATCCGGACGTGTGAGCGTACGGCGGTGGCGCCGTGGCCGAGCTGGAGCAGGGCGGCCTCGGTGGCCCGGCGCTGCACCTCGTCGGGGGTGTAGGAGACGGGCCCCTCCCCGTCCGCCGTCAGGGCGGTGTCGCCGTGGGCGTGCGGCTCGGCGGGGGCGGGCAGCAGCAGGTAGCCGCTCAGGTCCACGCGGGAGATCGCGGGCGCGGGCAGGCTCCCGGCGGTGCCGACGGCCTGGATCCGGCCGCCGCTGAGGCGGACGTCGACGGTGCGGCCGTCGGTGAGGCGGGCCCCGGCGAGCAGAAGGGTCGTGGACTCGGCGGCGGCCGCGTTCCCGTGGCCGGCCGGGCGCAGGTGCTCGTGGCCGCCGCCCTCACCGCGGCCGCTGCGCGGGGAGTGGAACGGCTGCTGCGGCTGGCTGTCGGACATCGCGCTCCTGCGGTGGCTCGGGCGGTTCCTGGGCCGTGGCCGCCCGGCCTGCGGCCCAAGATCACGCAGCGTGCTCAGAGCCTAGGGCGCGGGGGTCCCCGCTTCACGGAAGAGCGCAATAGTCGTACCGGTGTGGTGCCCACGCGCCCCGGCGTGCGGGCACGCGCCGTGACGGCGGACGGTTGGATGATGAGCGGGGGTGGCCGGTTGTGACCCCGCACACAATCTGGGCCGAAATGGGGGCCAGAGGGGCCGGAGGGGTGATCGGGAAGGACTTCGCGGAGTCCTCCGAGGCCAGGCCCCGCAAAGGATTTGGGCGATCGGTGGGCAACCGTGTAATGTCTTCCTCGCTCGCCCCAATAGCTCAGTCGGTAGAGCGTCTCCATGGTAAGGAGAAGGTCTGCGGTTCGATTCCGCATTGGGGCTCTGGTGAAAGAAGTTCCCCACCCTCGGGTGGGGAGTGGATCTCATCAAAGCGGCGTAGCTCAGTCGGTAGAGCAAGCGGCTCATAATCGCTGTGTCACCGGTTCAAGTCCGGTCGCCGCTACACACAGTAGCCGATTGCGGGGTCGGTCTCCCGGTCGGCTACTCTTGTATGCGTTCATCCGTCCCAATTTCCGTCAAGGAGCACTCACGTGGCTGCCACCGACGTCCGCCCGAAGATCACGCTGGCCTGCGTGGAGTGCAAGGAGCGGAACTACATCACCAAGAAGAACCGGCGTAACGACCCGGACCGTCTTGAGATGAAGAAGCACTGCCCGCGTTGCAACTCGCACACCGCGCACCGCGAGACCCGCTGACCCCAGCGAAGTCCCGCAATATAGGCACCGTCATGAGGTCGTCCCCTTCTATGGGGGGCGGCCTTGTGTCGTTTCCGGACCCGTCTCGGATCTTCGATGTCGGGTCTCCGGTCCCGACTCTTCGATCTCTGCATGTTCCTTCAACAGGAGGTAGTGAGCCATGGCGCTCGACCAGTCCTTCGTGGGGCGGAGCTACCCGCCCACCGATCCGTACGAGGTCGGCCGGGAGAAGATCCGCGAATTCGCGGTTGCGGTGGGTGACGCCAATCCCGTCTACACCGACCCCGATGCGGCCAAGGCGTTCGGCCACCTGGACGTGATCGCTCCGCCGACCTTTGTGTTTGCCATCACGTTCGCGGCGGCCGGGCAGGTCGTCGCGGACCCGCAGCTGGGTCTGGACTACAGCCGCGTCGTGCACGGCGACCAGAAGTTCGCGTACTCCCGCCCCGTGCGGGCCGGTGACCGTCTCACCGTGACCTCGACCATCGAGGCCGTGAAGTCCCTCGCGGGCAACGACATCATCGACATCCGCGGCGAGGTCCACGACGAGACCGGCGAGCACGTGGTGACGGCGTGGACGAAGCTCGTCTCCCGCGCCCCCGAGGAGGCCTGAGATGACTGCGCAGATCCAGTACGACGACGTCGAGGTCGGCACCGAGCTGCCGGCGGCGTCCTTCCCCGTGACGCGCGCGACGCTGGTCCGGTACGCGGGTGCCTCCGGCGACTTCAACCCGATCCACTGGAACGAGAAGTTCGCCAAGGAGGTCGGGCTGCCGGACGTCATCGCGCACGGCATGTTCACCATGGCCGAGGCGGTACGGGTGGTCACGGACTGGGTGGGCGACCCGGGTGCGGTCGTCGAGTACGGGGTCCGCTTCACCAAGCCGGTCGTGGTCCCGAACGACGACCAGGGCGCGCTGATCGAGGTCACCGCGAAGGTCGCCGCGAAGCTGGAGGACAACCGGGTACGGGTCGACCTGACGGCGATGAGCGCGGGCCAGAAGATCCTGGGCATGTCCCGCGCGGTGGTCACCCTGGCCTGACCCCGGGCCCCTCGGGCCCTGCCCCGGGGCCCCTCCCGGGGCCTGGCCCCGGAGTCAAATCCCCGAGGGCCAACCCCCAGGGGCCAACCCCCGGGGGCCCTGACCCGGGACCACCTCCCGGGGTCTGACCCTGGGGGTCAATCCGGGGGGTCTGGCCTGCGGCCTGTCCCTGGGGCCCCCTGGGACCTGGGGCGCCTGACCGGCGGCCTCCGGGGTCGTGACCCGAGGGCCTGACGCCCGGGTCGTCGCCCCCCGGAGGGTCTGACCTGAGGGGCCCCATCCGGGGGGCCCGGCCCGGGCGGCTGCCTGGCCGCGCCGCAGGGCTTCCCAGCTCCGGGCGCCCGGAGCGGGGGCCCGGGAAGCCTGACCCGGCGCTGACCACGGGCCCCCGGGATGCCGCCGCCCGGCCGTCCTGCAGGCTCCGGCCTGGCCGCGCGGAGCAGGCCCGACCCCGGGGTGCGACCGCCCGGCCGTCCTACAGGCCCCGGCCCTGGCCGCGCGGAGCAGGCCCGACCCCGGGGTGCGACCGCCCGGCCGTCCTGCAGGCCCCCGCCCTGGCCGCGTGGCCGCCGCTCGCCCCACAGGGCTTCTGCTGCCCTGTCCCGCTCGGCGGCCTCCCGCCGCCGCGGCCCGGCCGCCGCCCGCTGCCCGCGCCTTGCGTCACTGCGGCCGGGCAGCGGTCTGCCACCACGTGCCCGCCCTCGGGTCCGGTCTTCCGGGTGCTCCGGCCCGTTGGTGGCTTCCCCGTCGCCCGGACCGCCGTCCCGGCCCTCCGGCCGAGCGTCGGTCCTGCCGCTTGGCCTGGCCGCCTGCGCTGTTTGGCCCGCCCGTCCCTCCGGGCCCCGGCCCGCCCCGCCTTCCGCCCTCGCCGTCCGGAGCCTCGCGTCATGGTGCCGGGCGGAAGCCCGCCCTCGCGCGCCCGGGCCCCCGCCCCGGCAGCCCGGCCCTTCGGCCGAGCGCGGCCTGGCCGCCTGCGCTGCTGGGCCCGCCCTGCCCCGCCCCGCCCCGCTCCGCCCGGCCCCGGGCCCCCGGCCCCCCGGGCCCCGCGGCGCGGGGGCTTGCGTAGTTAGTGATTGAGTACTAACTTTGGGGCATGGCAAGGATGAGTGCAGAGGAGCGGCGCGAGAGCGTCATCCGCGCGGCGATGAGCGAGTTCGCCCGCGGCGGCTACTACGGGACCTCCACCGAGGCGATCGCCAAGCGCGTCGGCGTCTCGCAGCCGTATCTCTTCCGGCTCTTCCCCAACAAGCAGGCGATGTTCCTCGCCGCCGCCGCCCGCTGCATGGAGGAGGTCCGGCTCGTCTTCGAGGAGGCGGCCAAGGGCCACCAGGGAGAGGACGCGATCAAGGTCATGGGGGAGGCCTACATGCAACTGATCGCCGACCACCCCGAAAAGCTCCAGATGCAGCTCCAGACGTTCGTGACCGTCTCCGCCGCCGAAGCCGCCGGGGAGCCGGGGTTCGGGGAGATGGTCCGGGCCGCGTGGATGGAGCTCTGGAACACCGTTCACGTGCCGCTCGGGGCGGACGTCGACGAGACCACCACCTTCATGGCGTACGGGATGCTCATCAACACCCTGGCCGCCATGGGCTTCCCGCCCGGGCACCGGGTGTGGGAGGGGTGCTACCCCTCCGCGCGCCCCGTCGCTCCCTCCGATGGCGGCTAGTGCTGTGGCCGGAAAGGTTCACCGCGTCGCGGCGCCCGGCACGGCACCTCGCCGCGTGGTCGGACCGCGCAAGTACGTCCAGTACGAGACGCGGTCCTCCGCCTTGCGATGCACCGCACCGGACACCGCGCCCCGGCAAACCTTTCCGGCCACAGCACTAGTCCTCGTCGCCTCCGTCGCCCCGTCGCCTCGCAAGCGTCGAATCCCCGTACGGCCGCGGCACCGCGCAACCCTGCCCACGAAAGTTAGTCAGCAATAACTAACATCCCCAGGGGGGACCTCGTGAACACGCAAGACAAGCTCGGCCGGCCCGCGATATGGGCCCTCATCCTCACCGCCGCCGCGAGCTTCATGGCCGCCCTCGACAACCTCGTCGTGACGACCGCCCTCCCCGCCATCCGCGAGGACCTCGGCGGCAAGCTGGAGGACCTGGAGTGGACGGTGAACGCGTACACGCTCACCTTCGCCGTCCTCCTCCTCTTCGGCTCCGCCCTCGGCGACCGCTTCGGGCGCCGCCGGCTCTTCATCGCCGGGCTCGCCGTCTTCACCGGCGCCTCCGCCGCCGCCGCGCTCTCGCCCGGCATCAACGAGCTCATCGTCGCCCGCGCCGTCCAGGGCGTCGGGGCCGCGGTCATGATGCCGCTCTCCCTCACCCTGCTGACCGCCGCCGTCCCGGCCGCCCGCCGCGGCATGGCCCTCGGCATCTACGGCGCCGTCGGCGGCCTCGCCGTCGCCATCGGCCCCCTCGTCGGCGGCAGCCTGACCGAGCACGTCTCCTGGCAGTGGATCTTCTGGCTCAACGTTCCGATCGGCCTCGCCCTGCTCCCGCTCGCCCGCCTGCGCCTCGCCGAATCCACCGCGTCCGGCTCGCGGCTCGACATACCGGGCACGCTCCTCATCAGCGGCGGCCTCTTCGGGATCGTCTACGCCCTGGTCAACGCCAACGCCCACGGCTGGACCAGCGCCTCCGTCCTCACCGGTCTGATCGCCGGATCCGTGCTCGTCGGCGCCTTCATCCACCACGGGTTCAACGGCGCCAACCCCATGCTCCCCATGCGCCTCTTCCGCGACCGCGGCTTCTTCGGCATCAACATGGCCAGCCTGCTGATGTACGTCGGGATGTTCGGCTCGATCTTCCTGCTGAGCCAGTTCTTCCAGGGCGTCTCCGGCTACTCCCCGACCGAGGCCGGCCTGCGCATGCTGCCCTGGACCGGCATGCCGATGCTCGTCGCCCCGATCGCCGGCATCCTCTCCGACCGGATCGGCAGCCGACCCGTCGTCGCCGCCGGGCTGACGCTGCAGGCCGTGGGCCTCGGCTGGTTCGCGGTGATCCTGGGCACGGACGTCTCCTACGCCGCCCAGCTCCCGGCCCTGATCCTCAGCGGCATCGGCATGGCCCTGTACTTCGCCCCCGCCTCCAACGCGCTGATGTCCACCGTCGCCCCCGCCGACCAGGGCAAGGCCTCCGGGACCAACAGCGCCCTGCGCGAAGTCGGCGGAGCCCTCGGGGTCGCGGTCCTCGCCTCGGTCTTCTCCGCCCAGGGCGGCTACGAGTCCGGCCAGGCCTTCACCGACGGGACCGTCCCCGCGCTGTGGATCGGCGCCGGAGCCGTGGCGCTGGCCGCGGCCCTCGCCCTCCTGCTGCCCCGCAAGGCGAAGCAGCCCGCCGAAGGCACGGCCGTCGCGTCCGCTGCCTCCGCCTCGTCCGTCACCCCCGCCACCACCGGCGCGGCCCCGGAGCAGGCCCCGGAGCACGTCCCCGCCGCGAGCTGACCTCGCCGCGGCACGAGCCCCGCACCGAGCCCCGCACGAAGCCCCGCACGAAGCCGTACGACCCGACCCGACCCGCTCACCGCGAAGGAGTGCCCGCCATGCCCGACATCCCCTGGTCCACGCCCAACCCGGCCGCCCCCGACGCCGAGGTCTACGTCATGGCCTCCCGCTTCGAGACCGCCACCCTCGCCGGCGCCGTCACGTTCTTCCTCAAGTCGCCCGGCATCATCCGCCAGATCCGCAAGGCCCCCGGAGCCCACGGCGTCGCCCTGCGGGCCCGCGTCCTGCGCCGGACCTTCCTCACCCTCTCCGCCTGGGAGGACCGTGACGCGCTCTACCGATTCGCCCGCAGCGAGCCGCACCGCTCCAGCTCCCGCGCGGCCGCCGGCTCCATGAAGGAATCCGCCTTCACCTTCTGGACCGTCCCGGCCGCGCGGCTCCCCATCGGCTGGGCCGAGGCGGAGCGCCGCCTCGCCGAACAGAAGTCGGCCGCCTGAGCCTGGCGGCACGGGGGAAGCGCCCGTACGGTCCGTGGCCCCGCAGGGATGCGAGGGGTACGGACCGTACTCTTGTCCACGTGCAGGAACTCCACGACGCCCCCCTCGCCCCACTGACCACCTTCCGCCTCGGCGGCCCCGCCACCCGTCTGGTCACCGCGACCACCGACGCCGACGTGGTCGCCACCGTCCGCGCGGCGGACGAGAGCGGCACCCCGCTCCTGGTCATCGGCGGCGGCAGCAACCTGGTCATCGGCGACCGCGGCTTCGACGGCACCGCCCTGCGCATCGCGACCACCGGCTTCCACCTGGACGGCACGCGCCTGGAGCTCGCCGCGGGCGAGAACTGGAGCGACGCCGTCGCCCGCGCCGTCGACGCCGGCCTCGCGGGCATCGAGTGCCTCGCCGGAATCCCCGGCTCCGCCGGTGCGACCCCGATCCAGAACGTCGGGGCGTACGGCCAGGAGGTCTGCGACACCATCACCGAGGTCGTCGCCTACGACCGCACCCGCCGCGAGACGGTCACGCTGACCGCCGCCGAGTGCGCCTTCTCGTACCGCGACAGCCTCTTCAAGCACCAGCCCGAGCGGTACGTCGTCCTGCGCGTGCGCTTCGCCCTGGAGGACGCCGGCGGGCTGTCCGCGCCGGTCAAGTACCCCGAGACCGCCCGCGCCCTCGGCGTCGAGGCCGGCGACCGGGTCCCCGCCGCCACCGCCCGCGAGACCGTACTGCGGCTGCGCGCAGGCAAGGGCATGGTCCTCGACCCCGCCGACCACGACACCTGGTCCGCCGGATCCTTCTTCCACAACCCGATCCTGAGCGACGAGGCGTACGCCGCCTTCCTCGCCCGCGCCCAGGACCGCCTCGGCCCCGAGGCCGCCCCGCCCGCGTACCCCGCCGGCGAGGGCCGTACGAAGACCAGCGCGGCCTGGCTGATCGACAAGGCCGGTTTCACCAAGGGCTACGGCACCGGCCCCGCGCGCATCTCCACCAAGCACACCCTCGCCCTGACCAACCGCGGCGAGGCCACCACCGAGGACCTCCTCGCCCTGGCCCGCGAGGTGGTCGCGGGCGTCCACGCGGCCTTCGGCGTCACCCTGGTCAACGAACCGGTGACGGTCGGCGTCAGCATCTGAGGAGCCCCGGCCGCCCATGCTCTGTCCCCTGCACGGGGCCGGTACGGACCCCACCCGCCTGGTGGGACGCACGATCAGCCGAGTCGTCGCGTCCTGGCACTTCAGCGACGGCGAGCGCTCCGAGTCGCCGCTCGACGTCTGGCTGATCGACAGCGCGGGCGAATCCACCCGGATCACCACCGGGTCCGACTGGTGCCTCATGGTCGAGTCCGCCGGCCCCCACGCGTCCTACGACATGGGGGAGTGGGGCCGCATCGAGGTCGGCGAGGACCTCGGCGAACACCCCTTCCTGCGCCACCTCGGCGAAACCGTCACCTCCGTGGCCGAGTACGCGCTGCCCGAGCAGGGGCGCACACACCTGGAGATCGGCTTCCCGGACGGCCGCCGGGTACGGGCCGACTGCCACGAGGGGGACCTGCGGCTCACCCGCTGAGCCAGTGGTCGATCCCCCCGAGCAGCTTCTCCTGTACGTCGGCCGGCGCGGCCGAACCGCGCACCGACTGGCGGGCCAGCTCGGCGAGTTCGGCGTCCGTGAAGCCGTGGTGGCGCCGGGCGATCTCGTACTGCGCCGCGAGCCGGGACCCGAACAGCAGCGGGTCGTCCGCGCCGAGCGCCATCGGCACCCCGGCGTCGAAGAGGGTGCGCAGGGGGACGTCCTCGGGCCGCTCGTAGACCCCGAGGGCCACGTTCGAGGCGGGGCAGACCTCGCAGGTGATCTGCCGGTCGGCGAGGCGCTTGAGCAGCCGCGGGTCCTCGGCGGCCCGTACGCCGTGCCCGATGCGGGAGGCGTGCAGGTCGTCGAGGCAGTCGCGGACGGAGGCCGGGCCGGTGAGCTCGCCGCCGTGCGGGGCGGCGAGCAGGCCGCCCTCGCGGGCGATGGCGAAGGCGCGGTCGAAGTCGCGGGCCATGCCGCGGCGCTCGTCGTTGGAGAGCCCGAAGCCGACGACGCCGCGGTCGGCGTAGCGGACGGCGAGGCGGGCGAGGGTGCGGGCGTCGAGGGGGTGCTTCATGCGGTTCGCGGCGATCAGCACCCGCATCCCGAGGCCGGTCTCGCGGGACGCGCTGTCCACGGCGTCGAGGATGATCTCGACGGCGGGGATCATCCCGCCGAGCAGGGGCGCGTACGAGGTGGGATCGACCTGGATCTCCAGCCAGCCGCTGCCGTCCCGTACGTCCTCCTCCGCGGCCTCACGGACGAGGCGGCGGATGTCGTCGGGCTCGCGCAGGCACGAGCGGGCGGCGTCGTAGAGCCGCTGGAAGCGGAACCAGCCGCGCTCGTCGGTGGCGCGCAGCTTGGGCGGCTCTCCGGCGGTCAGCGCGTCGGGCAGGCGCACGCCGTACTTGTCGGCGAGCTCGAGGAGGGTCGAGGGGCGCATGGACCCGGTGAAGTGCAGGTGCAGATGTGCTTTCGGCAGAAGCGTGAGATCGCGTAGGTGCTCCATCTGGTGATACTGCCGCACCGCTGCGCTCGGCGGGAGGGGGTTTTCCCGATCGGGGGCCGACCCGAACGCAGAAACGGCGCCGGCGGGGCCGGATGAAACGCCTGAGCGGCGGCTCCCCCTCGGGGAACCGCCGCTCAGGCCCGTGCCGCCGGCCGCTCAAGGCCTAGGCCTTGGCCTCCGCCAGGAGCTTCTGGATGCGGGAGACGCCCTCGACCAGGTCCTCGTCGCCCAGGGCGTACGAGAGGCGCAGGTAGCCGGGGGTGCCGAAGGCCTCGCCCGGGACGACCGCGACCTCGGCCTCGTCGAGGATCAGCGCGGCGAGCTCGACGGAGCTCTGCGGGCGCTTGCCGCGGATCTCCTTGCCGAGCAGCTCCTTGACCGACGGGTACGCGTAGAACGCGCCCTCCGGGGTCGGGCAGAAGACGCCCTCGATCTCGTTGAGCATCCGCACGATCGTCTGGCGGCGACGGTCGAAGGCGGTGCGCATCTCGTGGACGGCGTCCAGGTTGCCCGAGACGGCGGCGAGCGCCGCGACCTGGGAGACGTTGGCGACGTTGGAGGTGGCGTGCGACTGCAGGTTGGTCGCGGCCTTGATGACGTCCTTCGGGCCGATGATCCAGCCCACGCGCCAGCCGGTCATCGCGTACGTCTTGGCGACGCCGTTGACGATGATGCACTTGTCGCGCAGCTCGGGGACGATCGCCGGCAGCGAGACGAACTTCGCGTCGCCGTAGACGAGGTGCTCGTAGATCTCGTCCGTCAGGACCCACAGGCCGTGGTCCGCGGCCCAGCGGCCGATCGCCTCGGCGTCGGCCTCGGTGTAGACGGCGCCCGTCGGGTTGGACGGGGAGACGAAGAGGACGACCTTGGTGCGCTCGGTGCGCGCGGCCTCCAGCTGCTCGACGGAGACCCGGTAGCCCGTGGTCTCGTCGGCGACGACCTCGACCGGGACACCGCCGGCGAGGCGGATCGACTCCGGGTACGTGGTCCAGTACGGGGCCGGGACGATGACCTCGTCACCCGGGTCCAGGATGGCCGCGAACGCCTCGTAGATCGCCTGCTTGCCGCCGTTGGTGACCAGGACCTGCGAAGCGTCAACCTCGTAACCGGAGTCGCGCAGCGTCTTCGCGGCGATCGCGGCCTTCAGCTCGGGCAGCCCGCCGGCCGGCGTGTAGCGGTGGTACTTCGGGTTGCGGCAGGCCTCGACCGCGGCCTCGACGATGTAGCCGGGGGTCGGGAAGTCCGGCTCGCCCGCGCCGAAGCCGATCACCGGGCGACCGGCGGCCTTGAGGGCCTTGGCCTTGGCGTCGACGGCGAGGGTGGCGGACTCGGAGATGGCGCCGATACGGGCGGATACGCGGCGCTCGGAGGAAGGCGTTTCAGAGGTCATGCGGCCAATCGTCCCAGACGCCGAAGAAGCGCCGCACGCCGTTTCAGCTACCGGACTGGAGGGCGGCTGGAGCATGTCAGGACGGCGCTGTTCGACGTCAGGGCCCGGACCACGTACACTCAACCGTCGTTGGCCCTCACCAACCGCTCAGTGCGCGAGCACTCCGTGCACTCGCTCGGATGCGGTAGGTTGGGGCACGCAAAGGGTCGTAGCTCAATTGGTAGAGCACTGGTCTCCAAAACCAGCGGTTGGGGGTTCGAGTCCCTCCGGCCCTGCTCCACACTCCATTTCTCGGATGTGTGCGCAGGTACGTACTTCGATGCAACGCCGTGCGGCGCAACCGGGCGCGGTACGGCCACGACCCGGATTCAGGTGAGAGACGTGACGGACGCCCTGGGCTCCATCGACATGCCTGACGCCGAGGACGACACTCGCGAGAAGAAGGCCCGCAAGGGCGGCAAGCGCGGCAAGAAGGGCCCTCTCGGCCGGCTCGCGCTTTTCTACCGCCAGATCGTCGCGGAACTCCGCAAGGTTGTTTGGCCCACTCGCAACCAGCTCACGACGTACACCACCGTGGTGATTGTCTTCGTCGTCATCATGATCGGTCTGGTGACCGTGATTGACTATGGGTTCCAGGAAGCCATCAAGTTCGTCTTCGGCTGATCCCCGCGGAGGGCGGCGCCTGATGGGTGCCGCCCCTTTTCGCATGTTCCACCACCTTTTGTATCCAGGAAGAAGCAGCCACCGTGTCTGACCCGAACCTGAACGTGAGCCACGACTCCGTCGAGTCCGTCGAGGACGAGCTCGACATCGTCGAGGCTGCAGACGCTGTGGAGCCCGACGAGGCCGAGCTCGCCGACGCCGAGGCGGGTGTCGCCGCCGAACAGGCCGCGGTGCACGTCGAGGACGAGACCGACGCGGCTGAGCCTGACGACGCTGAGGTCGAGGACGAGGACGCCGTAGAGGCTTCCGACGAGGAGTCGGACGACTCCGAGGGCGAGGACGACGCGGAGGCTTCCGACGAGGAGGCCGCCGAGGCCGCCCCGGTCGAGGACGCCGAGCCCGTCGACCCGATCCAGGCCCTGCGCGAGGAACTGCGCAGCCTGCCCGGCGAGTGGTACGTCATCCACACCTACGCCGGCTACGAGAAGCGGGTGAAGGCGAACCTCGAGCAGCGCGCCGTCTCGCTGAACGTCGAGGACTTCATCTACTCGGCCGAGGTGCCCGAGGAAGAGATCGTCCAGATCAAGAACGGCGAGCGCAAGAACGTCCGGCAGAACAAGCTGCCCGGTTACGTTCTCGTCCGCATGGATCTGACGAACGAGTCCTGGGGCGTCGTCCGCAACACCCCTGGTGTCACCGGCTTCGTGGGCAACGCGTACGACCCGTACCCGCTGACCCTGGACGAGATCGTCAAGATGCTCGCCCCGGAGGCGCAGGAGAAGGCCGCCAAGCTTGCCGCGGAAGAGGCCGGCCTGCCGGCGCCCGCCGTCAAGCGCACCATCGAGGTCCTCGACTTCGAGGTCGGCGACTCGGTCACCGTCACCGACGGCCCGTTCGCGACGCTCCAGGCGACGATCAACGAGATCAACCCGGACTCGAAGAAGGTCAAGGGCCTCGTCGAGATCTTCGGCCGCGAGACTCCGGTCGAGCTGAGCTTCGACCAGATTCAGAAGAACTGAACGCTTCGCTCCCTGTGAGCTGAGCGGCAGGCTCTGAGCCAAAGCTTCCGGACAGGTCAGATTGCCCCTCGAAGGGCGGTCTGACCTGCTCGGTTTTCAGCCCCGCACCCATACCCGTTATCGTGGTGCGGTATGCCTCCATCCGGATGACCGGATTGGCGGCGAAAACTCTCACTAGGACCCGGAGAGAGCAATGCCTCCCAAGAAGAAGAAGATCACGGGGCTTATCAAGCTCCAGATCAAGGCCGGTGCGGCCAACCCGGCTCCGCCGGTCGGCCCCGCGCTCGGTCAGCACGGCGTCAACATCATGGAGTTCTGCAAGGCCTACAACGCCGCGACCGAGTCGCAGCGTGGCATGGTCGTGCCGGTGGAGATCACGGTCTACGACGACCGCTCCTTCACCTTCATCACCAAGACTCCGCCGGCCGCGCGCCTCATCCTGAAGAGCGCGGGCGTGGAGAAGGGCTCGGGCGAGCCGCACAAGACCAAGGTCGCGAAGCTTACGCGTGACCAGGTCCGCGAGATCGCCACGATCAAGCTCCCCGACCTGAACGCCAACGACCTGGACGCCGCGGAGAAGATCATCGCCGGCACCGCCCGTTCCATGGGCATCACGGTCGAAGGCTGATTCAGCCACCCCCAGCACCACAGTGGTAGGGCCAAGCGCTGGTCCGCACCACGACTCCACGCCTGAAGTCAAAACACAGGAGCAGAAGTGAAGCGCAGCAAGACTCTCCGCGCTGCGGACGCCAAGGTCGACCGGGAGAAGCAGTACGCCCCGCTCGAGGCCGTCCGTCTCGCCAAGGAGACCTCCGCGACCAAGTTCGACAGCACCGTCGAGATCGCCTTCCGCCTGGGTGTAGACCCGCGCAAGGCCGACCAGATGGTCCGCGGCACCGTGAACCTCCCGCACGGCACCGGCAAGACCGCCCGGGTCCTGGTCTTCGCGACCGGTGACCGTGCTGCGGCCGCGGAAGCCGCCGGCGCCGACATTGTCGGCGACGACGAGCTCATCAACGAGATCGCCAAGGGCAACCGCCTCAACGAGTTCGACGCCGTTGTCGCCACCCCGGACCTCATGGGCAAGGTCGGCCGCCTCGGCCGCGTGCTCGGTCCCCGTGGCCTCATGCCGAACCCGAAGACCGGCACCGTGACGATGGACGTCGCCAAGGCTGTCACCGAGATCAAGGGTGGCAAGATCGAGTTCCGCGTCGACAAGCACTCGAACCTGCACTTCATCATCGGCAAGGTTTCCTTCTCCGATGAGCAGCTGGTCGAGAACTACGGCGCGGCCCTGGACGAGATCCTGCGTCTGAAGCCGTCCGCCGCGAAGGGCCGCTACATCAAGAAGGCCGCCCTGAGCACCACGATGGGCCCCGGCATCCAGCTGGACTCCAACCGCACCCGGAACCTCCTCGTCGAGGAAGACCCGGCTGCCGTCTGACTGGGCTGAGCCTCACGGCTCCGAGCCCCAGGGCTCACTGATTGATCGAACGGGCCCCTCGCCTCCCTCACCGGGTGGCGGGGGGCCCGTCCGCGTACGTCTTGCTCGTGGGTACGCGCGCACAGGGCCTGTACGGGGGCGTACGCAGGCCTGTGGACCCGCGGTGGCCGGGTGCGGAGCCGGCGGGCCCCGCACCCGGCCCAGGGGGCGCCGGGTGACCGATTTGCTCTGCGCGCCACCGGTCACGTACTCTTCCGAGGAAGCCAAAGACCGCTGGTCGTTGCCGTGCCCGCAAGGGTTCGGTGGCCGAAGGATCCGTTGAGTGCGGACGACCCGCGTAGGTGACTGTGGAAAGTTCCCGGATTTCATCCGGTTGAGCTACGCCCTGGCGCCTGCGCCGGGGCGTTTCGTATTTCAGCCCCTTCTGAGCGGTCCTCATCACCCGGAAGGAGGCCGACGCTCTATGGCAAGGCCCGACAAGGCTGCCGCGGTAGCCGAGCTCACGGACGCGTTCCAGAGCTCGAACGCCGCCGTGCTGACCGAGTACCGGGGTCTCACCGTCGCGCAGCTCAAGACGCTGCGTCGTTCGCTCGGTGAGAACGCCCAGTACGCCGTGGTGAAGAACACGCTGACCAAGATTGCGGCCAACCAGGCCGGGATCACCGCGCTGGACGAGCACTTCGCTGGTCCGACCGCGGTCGCCTTCATCACCGGTGACCCGGTGGAGTCGGCGAAGAGCCTGCGTGACTTCGCCAAGGACAACCCGAACCTCATCATCAAGGCGGGTGTCCTTGATGGTAAGGCGCTCACCGCCGATGAGATCAAGAAGCTTGCGGACCTCGAGTCCCGCGAGGTTCTGCTCAGCAAGCTGGCCGGCGCGTTCAAGGGCAAGCAGTCTCAGGCTGCCTCGCTCTTCCAGGCGCTGCCGTCGAAGTTCGTCCGCACTGCGGAAGCGCTTCGCGTCAAGCTCGCCGAGCAGGGCGGTGCCGAGTAATTCGGCTCGCGCACTGATCCACGCCGCCTAGTGCGTGGGTCGTAGCGGGCCGTTACGCCCGCCTCTATATACATCCGGCACCTGCCGAATTAGTGGAAGGATCGCCCATCATGGCGAAGCTCTCTCAGGACGACCTCCTCGCCCAGTTCGAGGAGATGACCCTCATCGAGCTCTCTGAGTTCGTGAAGGCGTTCGAGGACAAGTTCGACGTCACCGCCGCCGCGGCCGTCGCCGCCGGTCCGGCCGGCCCGGCCGTCACCGCCGACGCCCCGGAGGAGCAGGACGAGTTCGACGTCATCCTCACCTCTGCCGGTGACAAGAAGATCCAGGTCATCAAGGTCGTGCGTGAGCTGACCTCCCTCGGCCTCAAGGAGGCCAAGGACCTCGTGGACGGCGCCCCGAAGCCCGTCCTCGAGAAGGTCGCCAAGGAGGCCGCTGACAAGGCTGCCGAGTCCCTCAAGGCTGCCGGCGCCGGCGTCGAGGTCAAGTAACACCTCTGGGGCCTCTCTGAGGCTCCAACCAAGGGCGATCACCCGTAAGGGTGGTCGCCCTTTGGCGTACCCGCGATGCCTGACTTGCCCTGCTCTCGTTGGGGAGTAGGGTGATCATCGTTGCCCCGCGGCCGGGTCCGGAGATGATCCGCACGGAGCAGGGGGCCTTGACGAACGGGACGCGGCGCGCAATTCTCAGACCCGTCGCCAGCTCGACCGGCCCGATCCGAGATCCGAGGCATGGATCGGGTCCACATCGGGCATGGATCGACTACGAAGAGGGCAGTACTGATACGCGCTCTGTGTGCGAGAGCCGAAGTGTTGGACGCGTTGGACGCAGTGTTGGAACGACATGGGGAAGGCCTGTTGCCGGTTTCCGGAAACCTGGTCTGGACATCAGTGAGCCAAGTGGCTACACTGACCCTTTGCGCTGCCTGTTAGCTGCCCCCTGCCCGTCGCCAGGGGCATGCCCACGCATGAGCACACTTGATTGATTAGCCCTGACCTGGCTTTTTTGGCCGGATCGGGAGGGTCGTTCTTCTGTGTCAGCTGGGACCGGTACGCGCGTAGTGAGTCCGAGCCCTCGGAAGGACCCCCTCTTGGCCGCCTCGCGCAACGCCTCGACCAATACGAACAACGGTGCCAGCACCGCCCCGCTGCGCATCTCCTTTGCAAAGATCAAGGAGCCCCTCGAGGTTCCGAACCTCCTGGCGCTGCAGACCGAGAGCTTTGACTGGCTTCTCGGCAATGCTGCCTGGAAGTCTCGCGTCGAGTCGGCGCTTGAGAGTGGACAGGACGTCCCCACCAAGTCCGGTCTGGAAGAGATCTTCGAGGAGATCTCGCCGATCGAGGACTTCTCCGGGTCGATGTCGCTGACCTTCCGCGACCACCGTTTCGAGCCGGCGAAGAACTCTGTCGACGAGTGCAAGGAGCGCGACTTCACGTACGCGGCTCCGCTGTTCGTCACGGCCGAGTTCACGAACAACGAGACCGGAGAGATCAAGTCTCAGACGGTCTTCATGGGCGACTTCCCGCTCATGACCAACAAGGGCACCTTCGTCATCAACGGCACCGAGCGTGTCGTCGTGTCGCAGCTTGTCCGTTCCCCCGGTGTCTACTTCGACTCCTCCATCGACAAGACGTCCGACAAGGACATCTTCTCCGCCAAGATCATCCCGTCCCGGGGTGCCTGGCTGGAGATGGAGATCGACAAGCGCGACATGGTCGGTGTCCGCATCGACCGCAAGCGCAAGCAGTCCGTCACCGTTCTCCTGAAGGCTCTCGGCTGGACCACCGAGCAGATCCTCGAGGAGTTCGGCGAGTACGAGTCCATGCGCGCCACCCTGGAGAAGGACCACACCCAGGGCCAGGACGACGCGCTGCTCGACATCTACCGCAAGCTGCGTCCTGGCGAGCCGCCGACCCGCGAAGCTGCTCAGACGCTGCTCGAGAACCTCTACTTCAACCCGAAGCGCTACGACCTCGCCAAGGTCGGCCGCTACAAGGTGAACAAGAAGCTCGGCGCCGACGAGCCGCTCGACGCCGGTGTGCTGACCACCGACGACGTCATCGCGACGATCAAGTACCTGGTCAAGCTGCACGCCGGTGAGACCGAGACGACCGGCGAGTCCGGCCGTTCGATCGTCGTCGAGACCGACGACATCGACCACTTCGGCAACCGTCGTCTGCGCAACGTCGGCGAGCTCATCCAGAACCAGGTCCGCACGGGTCTGGCTCGTATGGAGCGCGTCGTCCGCGAGCGGATGACCACGCAGGACGTCGAGGCGATCACGCCGCAGACCCTGATCAACATCCGGCCGGTCGTCGCCTCCATCAAGGAGTTCTTCGGCACCAGCCAGCTGTCGCAGTTCATGGACCAGAACAACCCGCTGTCGGGTCTCACCCACAAGCGCCGTCTGTCGGCGCTCGGCCCGGGTGGTCTGTCCCGTGAGCGGGCCGGCTTCGAGGTCCGTGACGTTCACCCGTCGCACTACGGCCGCATGTGCCCGATCGAGACCCCTGAAGGCCCGAACATCGGTCTGATCGGCTCGCTCGCGTCCTACGGCCGCGTCAACGCGTTCGGTTTCGTCGAGACCCCGTACCGCAAGGTCATCGACGGTGTCGTCACCGACGAGGTCGACTACCTGACGGCCGACGAGGAAGACCGCTTCGTCATCGCCCAGGCCAACGCCGGCCTGTCCGACGACATGCGCTTCACCGAGAACCGCGTGCTGGTGCGCCGTCGTGGCGGCGAGATCGACTACATCGCCGGCGACGACGTCGACTACATGGACGTCTCCCCGCGCCAGATGGTGTCCGTCGCGACCGCGATGATCCCCTTCCTGGAGCACGACGACGCCAACCGTGCCCTCATGGGCGCGAACATGATGCGCCAGGCCGTTCCGCTCATCAAGGCGGAGGCCCCGCTCGTCGGCACCGGCATGGAGTACCGCTGTGCGGTCGACGCCGGTGACTCGATCCGTGCGGAGAAGGACGGTGTCGTCCAGGAGGTCTCGGCCGACTACATCACCGTCGCCAACGACGACGGCACGTACACCACGTACCGCGTCGCCAAGTTCTCCCGCTCGAACCAGGGCACCTCGGTCAACCAGAAGGTCATCGTCAACGAGGGTGACCGCATCATCGAGGCGCAGGTCCTCGCCGACGGTCCTGCGACCGAAGAGGGCGAAATGGCCCTCGGCAAGAACCTGCTCGTGGCGTTCATGCCCTGGGAAGGTCACAACTACGAGGACGCGATCATCCTGTCGCAGCGCCTCGTACAGGACGACGTCCTCTCCTCGATTCACATCGAGGAGCACGAGGTCGACGCCCGTGACACCAAGCTGGGCCCCGAGGAGATCACCCGGGACATCCCGAACGTCTCCGAGGAGGTCCTCGCGGACCTCGACGAGCGCGGCATCATCCGCATCGGTGCGGACGTCGTCGCCGGCGACATCCTGGTCGGCAAGGTCACGCCCAAGGGTGAGACCGAGCTGACCCCGGAGGAGCGCCTGCTCCGCGCGATCTTCGGTGAGAAGGCCCGCGAGGTGCGTGACACCTCGCTCAAGGTCCCTCACGGTGAGATCGGCAAGGTCATCGGTGTCCGCGTCTTCGACCGCGAGGAGGGCGACGAGCTTCCTCCGGGCGTGAACCAGCTGGTCCGCGTCTACGTCGCCCAGAAGCGCAAGATCACCGACGGTGACAAGCTCGCCGGCCGCCACGGCAACAAGGGTGTCATCTCCAAGATCCTTCCGATCGAGGACATGCCCTTCCTTGAGGACGGCACGCCGGTCGACATCATCCTCAACCCGCTGGGTGTCCCGTCCCGAATGAACCCGGGACAGGTCCTGGAGATCCACCTCGGCTGGCTCGCCAGCCGCGGCTGGGACGTCTCCGGTCTGGCCGAGGACTGGGCCGAGCGTCTGAAGGTCATCGGTGCCGACCGCGTCGAGCCCGGTACCAACGTCGCCACCCCGGTGTTCGACGGCGCCCGTGAGGACGAGCTCGCCGGTCTCTTCGAGCACACGCTCCCGAACCGCGACGGGGACCGCCTGGTCCTCCCGTCCGGCAAGGCGCGTCTGTTCGACGGCCGCTCCGGCGAGCCGTTCCCGGAGCCGGTCTCGGTCGGCTACATGTACATCCTCAAGCTCCACCACCTGGTCGACGACAAGCTCCACGCCCGGTCGACCGGTCCGTACTCGATGATCACGCAGCAGCCGCTGGGTGGTAAGGCGCAGTTCGGTGGCCAGCGCTTCGGTGAGATGGAGGTGTGGGCGCTTGAGGCTTATGGCGCCGCTTACGCCCTCCAGGAGCTGCTGACCATCAAGTCCGATGACGTCACCGGCCGCGTGAAGGTCTACGAGGCCATCGTCAAGGGCGAGAACATCCCCGAGCCGGGCATTCCCGAGTCCTTCAAGGTGCTCATCAAGGAAATGCAGTCGCTCTGCCTCAACGTGGAGGTGCTGTCCTCGGACGGCATGTCCATCGAGATGCGCGACACCGACGAGGACGTCTTCCGCGCGGCGGAGGAGCTCGGTATCGACCTGTCCCGGCGTGAGCCGAGCAGCGTCGAAGAGGTCTGACGGGCCTGACGGGGGGCTCGCTCAAGAGCCCCCCGTCATCCCCGGGACCGTTCAGACCATGATTGAGACTCGACCCCGAAAGAGGGATTGACGCACAGTGCTCGACGTCAACTTCTTCGACGAGCTGCGGATCGGCCTTGCCACCGCGGACGACATCCGAACCTGGTCCCACGGCGAGGTCAAGAAGCCGGAGACCATCAACTACCGCACGCTCAAGCCCGAGAAGGACGGACTCTTCTGCGAGAAGATCTTCGGTCCGACCCGGGACTGGGAGTGCTACTGCGGCAAGTACAAGCGTGTCCGCTTCAAGGGCATCATCTGTGAGCGCTGTGGCGTCGAAGTCACGCGCGCCAAGGTGCGTCGTGAGCGGATGGGCCACATCGAGCTTGCCGCTCCCGTCACCCACATCTGGTACTTCAAGGGCGTCCCGTCGCGCCTTGGCTACCTGCTGGACCTCGCGCCGAAGGACCTCGAGAAGGTCATCTACTTCGCCGCGTACATGATCACGTTCGTGGACGACGAGCGCCGCACCCGCGACCTTCCGTCGCTGGAGGCGCACGTCTCCGTCGAGCGCCAGCAGATCGAGAACCGCCGTGACGCGGACCTCGAAGGCCGTGCCAAGAAGCTCGAGACCGACCTGGGCGAGCTTGAGGCCGAGGGCGCGAAGGCCGACGTACGCCGCAAGGTGCGCGAAGGTGCCGAGCGCGAGATGAAGCAGCTGCGTGACCGCGCCCAGCGCGAGATCGACCGCCTCGACGAGGTGTGGGCCCGCTTCAAGAACCTCAAGGTCCAGGACCTCGAGGGCGACGAGCTGCTGTACCGCGAGCTGCGTGACCGCTTCGGCACGTACTTCGACGGTTGCATGGGCGCCGCCGCGCTGCAGAAGCGCCTGGAGTCCTTCGACCTCGAGGAGGAGGCCGAGCGCCTCCGCGAGATCATCCGTACCGGCAAGGGCCAGAAGAAGACCCGTGCGCTCAAGCGCCTCAAGGTCGTCTCCGCGTTCCTGCAGACCAGCAACAAGCCCAAGGGCATGGTTCTGGACTGCGTGCCGGTGATCCCGCCGGACCTGCGTCCGATGGTGCAGCTGGACGGTGGCCGCTTCGCGACCTCCGACCTGAACGACCTGTACCGCCGCGTGATCAACCGCAACAACCGTCTGAAGCGTCTCCTCGACCTCGGTGCCCCCGAGATCATCGTGAACAACGAGAAGCGCATGCTTCAGGAGGCCGTGGACGCCCTCTTCGACAACGGTCGTCGTGGTCGTCCGGTGACCGGTCCCGGCAACCGTCCGCTGAAGTCCCTGAGCGACATGCTCAAGGGCAAGCAGGGTCGATTCCGTCAGAACCTTCTCGGCAAGCGTGTGGACTACTCCGCGCGTTCCGTGATCGTCGTCGGTCCGCAGCTGAAGCTGCACCAGTGTGGTCTGCCCAAGGCCATGGCGCTGGAGCTCTTCAAGCCGTTCGTGATGAAGCGCCTGGTCGACCTGAACCACGCGCAGAACATCAAGTCGGCGAAGCGCATGGTCGAGCGCGGCCGCACGGTCGTCTACGACGTGCTCGAAGAGGTCATCGCCGAGCACCCGGTTCTGCTGAACCGTGCGCCCACGCTGCACCGCCTCGGCATCCAGGCCTTCGAGCCCCAGCTGGTCGAAGGCAAGGCCATCCAGATCCACCCGCTCGTCTGCACCGCGTTCAACGCGGACTTCGACGGTGACCAGATGGCCGTGCACCTGCCGCTCTCCGCGGAGGCGCAGGCCGAGGCCCGCATCCTGATGCTGTCCTCGAACAACATCCTCAAGCCGGCCGACGGCCGTCCGGTCACGATGCCGACCCAGGACATGGTCCTCGGTCTGTTCTTCCTGACCACCGACGGTGAGCTCCGTGACACCAAGGGCGAGGGCCGCGCGTTCGGCTCCACGGCCGAGGCGACCATGGCGTTCGACAACGGCGAGCTCGCGCTCCAGTCGCAGGTCGACATCCGCTTCCCGGTGGGCACCATCCCGCCGCGCGGCTGGGTGGCGCCGGTGGCCGAAGAGGGCGAGCAGGAGTTCCAGCCGGGCGACAGCTTCCGTCTGAAGACCTCGCTGGGCCGTGCGCTCTTCAACGAGCTGCTGCCCGAGGACTACCCGTTCGTCGACTACTCGGTGGGCAAGAAGCAGCTCTCCGAGATCGTCAACGACCTGGCGGAGCGCTACCCCAAGGTCATCGTGGCGGCGACGCTCGACAACCTGAAGGCGGCCGGCTTCCACTGGGCGACCCGTTCGGGCGTCACCGTGGCCATCTCCGACGTCGTCGTGCCCGAGGCCAAGAAGGCCATCGTCAAGGGCTACGAGGAGCTGGACGAGAAGGTCCAGAAGCAGTACGAGCGCGGTCTGATCACCAAGGACGAGCGCACGCAGGAGCTCATCGCGATCTGGACCAAGGCGACCAACGAGGTTGCCGAGGCGATGAACGCGAACTTCCCCAAGACGAACCCCATCTTCATGATGGTTGACTCGGGTGCCCGAGGAAACATGATGCAGATGCGACAGATCGCCGGTATGCGTGGTCTGGTGTCGAACGCGAAGAACGAGACCATCCCGCGTCCGATCAAGGCGTCCTTCCGTGAGGGCCTCACCGTTCTGGAGTACTTCATCTCCACGCACGGTGCCCGTAAGGGTCTGGCGGACACCGCCCTGCGTACCGCCGACTCGGGTTACCTGACCCGTCGTCTGGTGGACGTCTCGCAGGACGTCATCATCCGCGAGGAGGACTGCGGCACCGAGCGCGGCCTGAAGCTGAAGATCGCCGTTCGCGGCGAGGACGGCGTGCTGCGCAAGGCCGACGACGTCGAGACCTCGATCTACGCCCGCATGCTGGCCGAGGACGTCGTCATCGACGGCAAGGTCATCGCGCCGGCCAACGTCGACCTCGGTGACGTCCTGATCGACGCCCTGGTCGCCAACGGCGTCGAGGAGGTCAAGACCCGCTCGGTCCTGACCTGTGAGTCCGCGGTCGGCACCTGTGCCTTCTGCTACGGACGCTCGCTCGCCACCGGCAAGCTGGTCGACATCGGTGAGGCGGTCGGCATCATCGCCGCCCAGTCCATCGGTGAGCCCGGTACCCAGCTGACGATGCGTACCTTCCACACCGGTGGTGTGGCCGGTGACGACATCACGCAGGGTCTGCCGCGTGTCGTCGAGCTCTTCGAGGCCCGTACGCCGAAGGGTGTCGCCCCGATCTCCGAGGCCGCCGGCCGCGTGCGGATCGAGGAGACCGAGAAGACGAAGAAGATCGTCATCACGCCCGACGACGGCAGCGAGGAGACGGCCTTCCCGATCTCCAAGCGCGCCAAGGTCATCGTCGGCGAGGGCGACCACGTCGAGGTGGGCCAGAAGCTCACCATGGGTGCCACCAACCCGCACGACGTGCTGCGCATCCTCGGCCAGCGTGCCGTCCAGGTCCACCTGGTCGGCGAAGTCCAGAAGGTCTACAACTCGCAGGGCGTGTCGATCCACGACAAGCACATCGAGATCATCATCCGGCAGATGCTGCGCCGCGTGACGATCATCGAGTCCGGCGACGCGGAGCTCCTGCCGGGCGAGCTGGTCGAGCGGTCGAAGTTCGAGACCGAGAACCGTCGTGTGGTCACCGAGGGCGGTCACCCCGCCTCCGGCCGTCCGCAGCTGATGGGTATCACCAAGGCCTCGCTCGCGACCGAGTCGTGGCTGTCGGCGGCGTCCTTCCAGGAGACGACCAGGGTTCTGACGGACGCGGCGATCAACGCCAAGTCCGACTCCCTGATCGGCCTCAAGGAGAACGTCATCATCGGTAAGCTCATCCCGGCCGGTACGGGCCTCGCCCGCTACCGCAACATCCGGGTCGAGCCCACCGAGGAAGCCAAGGCCGCGATGTACTCGGCCGTCGGCTACGACGACATCGACTACTCGCCCTTCGGCACCGGCTCCGGCCAGGCCGTCCCGCTGGAGGACTACGACTACGGCCCGTACAACGGCTGAAGTCCCAGGTAGCAAGCAAGAAGCCCCCCGCCGCTCCGAGAGG